>NZ_JBHUWW010000041.1:0-58474 GCF_042669755.1 Kitasatospora sp. NPDC057223
CCCCGAGGGGAACCCGGCCATCGGCCTCGTACGGGGGCGGTCAGGCCGTCACCAGCTCCTCGGTGGCCGGCTCCTCGCTGGGCAGCTCGACGTGGGCGCCGAGGTCACGGAGCTTGTCCATGAAGTTCTCGTAGCCGCGGTTGATCAGGTCGATGCCGTGCACGGTCGAGGTGCCCTCGGCCGCCAGCGCCGCGATCAGGTACGAGAAGCCGCCGCGCAGGTCGGGGATGACCAGCTCGCCGCCGATCAGCTTCGACGGGCCGGAGACCACGGCCGAGTGCTGGAAGTTGCGCGCGCCGAAGCGGCACGGCGTGGAGCCCAGGCACTCGCGGTACAGCTGGATGTGCGCGCCCATCTGGTTCAGCGCGCTGGTGAAGCCGAGCCGGGACTCGTACACCGTCTCGTGCACGATGGACAGGCCGCTGGCCTGGGTCAGCGCGACGACCAGCGGCTGCTGCCAGTCGGTCTGGAAGCCGGGGTGCACGTCCGTCTCCAGCGCGATGGCCTTCAGCTCGCCGCCCGGGTGCCAGAAGCGGATGCCGTCGTCGTCGACCTCGAAGGCGCCGCCGACCTTCCGGAAGGTGTTGAGGAAGGTCATCATCGGGATCTGGTCGGCGCCGCGGACGTAGATGTCGCCCTTGGTGGCCAGCGCCGCGCAGGCCCACGAGGCGGCCTCCAGGCGGTCCGGCAGGGCGCGGTGGTTGTAGCCGCCGAGCTCGTCCACGCCGGTGATCAGGATGGTGCGGTCGGTGCCGAGCGAGATGATCGCGCCCATCTTCTGCAGCACGCAGATGAGGTCGACGATCTCCGGCTCGATGGCCGCGTTGCGCAGTTCGGTGACGCCCTCGGCGAGGACGGCGGTGAGCAGCACCTGCTCGGTCGCGCCCACCGACGGGTAGGGCAGCTCGATCTTGGTGCCGCGCAGGCGCTGCGCCGCGACCAGGTAGGTGCCCTGCGGGTGCTTCTCGATGGTGGCGCCGAACTGGCGCAGCACCTCGAAGTGGAAGTCGACCGGCCGGCCGCCGATGTCGCAGCCGCCGAGGCCGGGGATGAAGGCGTGGCCGATCCGGTGCAGCAGCGGGCCGCAGAACAGGATCGGGATGCGCGAGGACCCGGCGTGCGCGTCGATGTCGGCGACGTTGGCGCTCTCCACGTGCGAGGGGTCGAGGATCAGCTCGCCCTCCTCGTCGCCGGTGCGCACCGTGACGCCGTGCAGCTGGAGCAGGCCGCGCACGACCTTGACGTCACGGATGTCCGGGACGTTGCGCAGTCTGCTGGGGCCCTGCCCGAGCAGGGCGGCGACCATGGCCTTGGGCACCAGGTTCTTCGCACCGCGGACCCGGATCTCGCCTTCGAGCGGGTTTCCGCCGTGAACCAGCAGGACGTCGTCGGTCATCGTTCTCGCAATCCGGGGTGCCAGAGGTCGGTGCCGGCTCTCGGAAGAGCATGGCGTGGTGGGTCGTACGGGCGGCTGTGGGGCCCGGGCGAGGGGGTCTGCGCCGTGAAAAGGGCGCCCACCATCAGTAGATGGTAGTAGGCGTCCGGTTGGTTCCCGTCTCCTCCTCTGTGATGGTGCTCTCTCCGGGTGGTGTCGCGCTCTCCCGCAGGGCCGTACGGGTGGTGCACCGGCCGGGGCGGCTTTCGTGTTGCGGTGTCCCCGCGGGGCGTCCTGCGAGACGATGTGAGGCATGACCGGGGCTCACTCGCACACCGACGGGTCGTACGGCGGCCGCCTGCTCGTCGCGACTCCCGTGCTCACCGACCCCAATTTCGCGCGGGCGGTGGTGCTGCTCCTCGACCACGACGCCGAGGGGGCGCTGGGCGTGGTCCTGAACCATCCGACGCCGATAGAGGTGGGCGCGGTGCTGGACGGCTGGGGCGCGATGGTCGGCCTGCCCGCCGTCGTCTTCCAGGGCGGCCCGGTCGCGCTGGACGCGGCGATGGGGCTGGCGGTGGCGCCGGGCGAGCCGGGCCAGGGCGAACCGCTCGGCTGGCGGCGGGTGCACGGGGCGATCGGGCTGGTCGACCTGGAGGCGCCGCCGGAGGTGCTGGCGGGGGAGCTGGGGGGCCTGCGGATCTTCGCCGGGTACGCCGGCTGGTCGCCCGGCCAGCTGGAGAAGGAGGTGGCGGAGGGTGCCTGGTACGTGGTCGACTGCGAGCCCGGCGACATCTCCAGCCCCGAACCGGAGCGGCTGTGGCGCTCGGTGCTGCGCCGCCAGCGCGGGCCGCTGGCCCTGCTGGCGACATACCCGGACGATCCGACGCTGAACTGAGAGCGGCGCCGGGCGGGCGGCCGCCGCGCGGGCCACTGGCCCGGGTTCCCGGTGCGCCCATAGACTTGGCACCTATGAGCACTCTTGAGCCCGAGCGCGGCCTCGGCACCGGAACCCTGGTCGAGCCCGTCCCGCAGGTGTCGCACGGGGACGGCGACCACGAGCGCTTCGCGCACTACGTCCAGAAGGACAAGATCATGGAGAGCGCACTCTCCGGATCTCCCGTGGTGGCCCTGTGCGGCAAGGTCTGGGTTCCGGGCCGCGACCCGAAGAAGTACCCGGTCTGTCCGATGTGCAAGGAGATCTACGACGGCATCGGCCAGCCGCAGGACGGCAAGGGCGGGGACAAGGACAAGGGCTGACCTGCGCGGATCAAGACGAACCGATCCCGCGAATGGTCTATGCCATTCGCGGTTCGGCGGGGCAGGATGGCGGCATGGACCTCATCCCCGCCCCGCTGGGTTCTCTCCGCCTCGCGGACCAGGACTTCCCCCTCGACCACGACACCACGCTGGCCGCCGCGGCCGGCCTGGAGTCCGCCGGGCAGTGGCTGCGCAGCACGCTGTCCGCCGCCACCGGCCTGCCGCTGGGCCCCGCCCGGCCGGGCGAGCCCGCCGGCGTCGAGCTGACGGTCGACGACAGCCTCGCCGCCGAGGCGTACCGGATCAGCGTGCGCCCCGGGCGCGCCGTGATCACGGCCGGCGGCCCCGCCGGGGCGCTCTGGGGCGCGCAGACCCTGCGCCAGCTGCTCGGCCCCGACGCCTACCGCCGCGCCCCGCTGCGCCGCACCGGCTGGGTGCTGCCCGGCGGTGACATCGAGGACGCCCCGCGCTTCGGCTGGCGCGGCGTCCTGCTGGACGTCTGCCGGCACTTCCTGCCCAAGTCGGACGTGCTGCGCTTCCTGGACCTGATGGCCGTCCACAAGCTCAACGTCCTGCACCTGCACCTGACCGACGACCAGGGCTGGCGGGTCGAGATCAAGCAGTACCCGAGGCTCACGAGCGCCGGCGCCTGGCGCGAGCGCTCGATGGTCGGCTACCGCGCCGGGCAGCGCCGCGACGACCGCCCGCACGGCGGCTTCTACACCCAGGACGACCTGCGCGAGATCGTCGCGTACGCGGGGGAGCGGCAGATCACCGTCGTCCCCGAGATCGAACTGCCCGGCCACGCCCAGGCCGCCATCACCGCCTACCCCGAGCTGGGCAACACCGACGTGGTGGACACCGCCGCGCTCGGCGTCTGGACGGACTGGGGGGTGTGCGAGAACGTCTTCAACGTCTCGGACGCCACCCTGCGCTTCCTGGAGAACGTGCTGGAGGAGGTCCTGGAGATCTTCCCGTCCGAGTTCGTCCACCTCGGCGGCGACGAGTGCCCCAAGGCGCAGTGGCGGGCCAGTGCCGCGGCGCAGGCCCGGATCAAGGAGCTCGGGCTGGCCGACGAGGACGAGCTGCAGAGCTGGTTCATCCGGCACTTCGACGGCTGGCTGGCCGCGCGCGGGCGCCGGCTGATCGGCTGGGACGAGATCCTGGAGGGCGGGCTCGCCCCCGGGGCGGCCGTCTCGTCCTGGCGCGGCTACGCCGGCGGGGTGGCCGCCGCGCAGGCCGGCCACGACGTGGTGATGTGCCCCGAGCAGCACGTGTACCTGGACCACCGGCAGGCGCCCGGCGAGGACGAGCCGATCCCGGTCGGGTTCGTCCGCTCGCTGGAGGACGTCTACCGCTTCGAGCCCGTCCCCCCGCAGCTCGACGCGGAGGCCGCCCGGCACGTGATCGGCACCCAGGCGAACATCTGGACCGAGTTCATGGACGACGCCCGCGACATCGACTACCGGGCCTTCCCCCGGCTGGCGGCGTTCGCCGAGGTCGCCTGGTCCGCGCTGCCGGCCGACCCGGCCGCCCGCGACTACGCCGGCTTCGAGCAGCGGATGGAGCAGCACCTGGCGCGCCTGGACGCGCTCGGCGTCGAGTACCGCCCGGCCGCGGGCCCGCACCCGTGGCAGCGCCGCCCCGGGGTGGCCGGCCGGCCGATCGACGGTGCTCCGCCGCAGGTCTGACCCGCCGCCCCGGGAACTCCGGGCCGGTCGTCGCGCGTCAAGAAAAGGTGAACAATCGGCTCCGGTTCGTACCGCTCCGGAGCCGATACCGACCGGTTTCGGCCCCAAACGGGCAACCCTGCCCGCAGCCCCAGAAATGATCATCGAGCATTGTGTGCCAGAGTTGCCCAACCCTGCCCGATCGCCCGTACCCTACGGGCCAGGCCGTGCTGCCGTACGGGGGCAGGTCGTCGATGAGCAAGTGGAGCACGGTGGGACCAAGGTGAACCGGACGATCATGCTGCCGGCCTCCCTCGACGAGGCCGTCGAAGCGCTTGCCGCCACCCCGGCCGCAGTACCGGTGGCCGGCGCCACCGACCTCATGGAGGCCGTCAACGCCGGACGGCTGCGCCCCGCCGCCCTGATCGGCCTGGGCCGGATCACCGAGCTGCGCGGCTGGCGCTACGAGGACGGCGGCACCGCCGTCCTCGGCGCCGGCCTCACCCACGCCCGGATGGACCGCCCCGACTTCGCCGCCCTCATCCCGGCCCTCGCCGACGCAGCCCGCACCGCCGGCCCCCCGCAGGTGCGCAACGTCGGCACGCTCGGCGGCAACATCGCCACCGCCGCCCCGGCCGGCGACACCCTCCCGGTGCTCGCCGCGCTCGAAGCCACCGCCACCCTGGCCCGGCCCGGCGCCACCCGGGAAGTCCCGGTCAGCCACCTGCTGACCGGGCTCGACCCGCTGCGCCCGGGCGAACTGCTGACCTGGGTCCGCGTCCCGCTGCTGCACGCCCCGCAGGTCTTCCTCAAGGCCACCGGCCGCAGCGGCCCCGCCCGCGCCACCGCCTCCGTCGCCGTCGTGCTCGACCCGGCCCGGCGCGCCGTGCGCTGCGCCGTCGGCGCCGTCGCCCCCGTGCCGCTGCGCCCGCTGGAGGCCGAGACCTGGGTCGCCAGCTGCATCGACTGGGAGGGCTCGCGCGAGATCGACCCCGCCGCGACGGCCGCCTTCGGCGAGTACGTGGCCACCGCCTGCGTCCCCGACAGCTACGCCGCGGAAGGGCCCTGGGAGGCCGTCACCGAGGGGCCGACCGCCGCCGCCGTCCGGTTGCGGCGTACCGTATCGGTGCTGGCCCGCCGCGCACTGGGAAGGGCGCTGAAGTGACGACAGACTCCATCGACACCGGCCCGTTCGACCCGTCCCCGCCGGTCAGCGCCGAGCTGCGCCCCTGCGCCTCGTACACGCTGCGGGTCAACGGCTTCGAACGCCCCGTCACCGACGCCTGGATCGGCGAGAGCCTGCTCTACGTGCTGCGCGAGCGGCTCGGCCTGGCCGGCGCCAAGGACGGCTGCGAGCAGGGCGAGTGCGGTGCCTGCTCGGTGCAGGTGGACGGCCAGCTGGTGGCCGGCTGCCTGGTGCCCGCCGCGCTGGCCGCCGACAGCGAGATCAACACCGTCGAGGGCCTGTCGGCCGGCGGCGCCGCCAGTGACGTCCAGCAGGCGCTGGCCGAGTCCGGTGCGGTGCAGTGCGGCTACTGCACGCCGGGCATGGCGATGGCCGTCCACGACCTGCTCCAGCGCAACCACCGGCCGAGCGAGGTCGAGGCCCGTCAGGCGCTCTGCGGCAACCTCTGCCGCTGCACCGGCTACCGCGGTGTGCTGGCCGCCGTCCAGAGCGTCGCCGAGGCGCGCGCGGTCGAGGCCGAGCAGGAGCCCGCCCCGCAGCCGGACGCGCCCGCCGCCGCACCCGTGCCCGCCGCCGAGCAGCCCGCGCCGCCGGCCGCCGTCGGCCTGCAGTCCGCCGCCGACGTGCCGCTGGCCGGCGAGCTGCCGGTCTACGCGGACTCCGAGGCCTGGGTCGAGCACGTCCCGCAGCCCCCGGCCGCGCCCGCCGCCGCTCACACCTCCGGGTACGACAGCAGCGTCTACGACACGGCGGTGCTGCCGCCCGTCCAGGCGATCCCGGCGCAGCAGGTGGCCGAGCCGCAGTACTACCAGCCGCAGCACCAGGCCCAGCACCAGGCCCAGCAGCACCAGCACGAGCAGCCCGGTTACGCCGCCGGCCCCTACCAGGGCACCCCCCCGCAGGGGACGTACGTGCCGGCCGGCCAGTTCGACGGCGTCAACTACCAGCTGCCCCACCAGCAGGGTCATCCGCAGGGCCACCAGCAGGGCCACCAGCAGGGCGCGCACTACCCGGGCCAGGCCTACCGCAGCGGCGAGTACGACAGCGCCGACTTCGAGCACTCCCCGTACGACGGCCCCGTCTACGAGAGCACCCCCGCCCACGGCACCGCCTTCGACGGCCCCGGCTACGACGGCACCCCCGCGCAGGGCACCCCGTACGTCCCCACGCCCCCGCACGGCGTCCCGACCGACGGCGCCCGCGCGGACGTCCCGTACGGCGCCACCCCCGCCCACGGCATGATGCTCCCCGAGGACGACCACGCATGACCTCGCCCAGCGACATCGCGGCAGTGCCCCAGGCGGACGGCGCCCGGACCGACGGCGCCGAGAGCGAACCCCCGGAGCCGTTCGGGCTGGGCAGCTCCCCGCTGCGCACCGACGCCCTCCCCAAGGCGCTCGGCATCTACCCGTACGCCTCCGACCTGTGGGCCGAGGGCCTGCTCTGGGGCGCCGTGCTGCGCTCCCCCCACCCGCACGCCCGGATCGTCTCGGTCGACACCTCCGCCGCGCTGGCCCTGCCCGGTGTGCGGGCCGTCGTCACCGCCGACGACCTGCCGCCCGGGCCGGACGGCAGCCAGGACGGCGCCCCGCACGGCCCGATCGTCGCCGACCGGCCGATCTTCGCCGCCGGCCTGGTCCGCCACCACGGCGAGCCGGTCGCCGCCGTCGCCGCCGAACACCCCGACACCGCGCGGCTGGCCGCCGCCGCGATCGTCGTCGAGTACGAGCTGCTGGAGCCCGTCACCGACCCCGAGCAGTCCTTCACCGCCGTCCCGCTGCACCCCGACGGCAACCTGTTCCGGCACCTGCCGCTGCGCACCGGCGACCCGGAGGCGGTCGGCGAGATCATCGTCGAGGGCCTCTACCAGGTCGGCCGGCAGGACCCGGCCCCGCTCGGCGCCGAGGCCGGCCTGGCCGTGCCCCGCCCGGACGGCGGCGTCGAACTGCACCTGTCCTCCACCGACCCGCACGGCGACCGCGACCGCACCGCCGCCTGCCTCGGCCTGGAGCCCGACCGGGTCCGCCTGGTCGTCACCGGCGTGCCCGGAGCCACCGCCGACCGCGAGGACCTCTCCTTCCAGGTCACCCTCGCCCTGCTCGCGCTGCGCACCGGCCGCCCCGTGAAGATGACCCTCACCCGCGAGGAGTCCTTCCACACCCACACCACCCGCCACCCCGCCCTGCTGCGCTACCGGCACCACGCCGACACCGAGGGCCGCCTGGTCAAGGTGGAGGCGCAGATCCTGCTGGACGGCGGGGCCTACGCGGACGTCTCCGCCGAGGCGCTGGCCGCCGCCACCGCGTTCTCGGTCGGCCCCTACGTCTGCCCGAACGTCTTCGTCGACGCCTGGGCGGTGCGCACCAACAACCCGCCGGCCGGCCGGATGCGCGGCGAGGGCGCCCTGCAGACCTGCTTCGCGTACGAGTCCCAGCTCGACCAGCTGGCCGTCCGGCTCGGCCTCGACCCGGTCGAGGTCCGCCGCCGCAACGCGCTCTCCACCGGCGACCCGATGCCGACCGGACAGGCCGTCACCTGCCCGGCCCCGGTCGCCGCCCTGCTCGACGCCGTCGCCTCCGAGCCGCTGCCCGTGCTGCCGGTCGACGACCCCGACGCCGACTGGCTGCTGCCCGGCGGGCCCGGCGGCGCGGGTGACCCGGCGTCCGTGCGGCGCGGCATCGGCTACGCCGTCGGCATGGTGCACATGCTCGGCGCCGAGGGCGAGGACGAGGTCTCCACCGCGACCGTCCGGGTCAGCGGCGACCACGCCACCGTCATCTGCGCGGCCGTCGACTCCGGCCAGGGCTTCGCCACCCTCGCCCGGCAGATCGTCCAGAGCGTGCTGGGCGTCAGCGAGGTCTACATCGCGCCGGTGGACAGCGACCAGTCGATCGCCGGGCCGTCCGCCCGCGGCCGGCACACCTGGGTCTCCGGGGGCGCCGTCGAGCGGGCCGCGCTGATGGTCCGCCACCAGCTGCTCCAGCCGATCGCCGCCAACTTCGGCATGTCGGTCGAACTGCTCTCGATCGCCGACGGCAAGATCACCTCGTACGACGGCGTGCTCGGCATGCCGGTCGGCGAGGCCCTGGAGGGCAAGGAGCTCTGGGCCACCGCCCAGTGCCGCCCGCACCCCACCGAGCCGCTGGACGAGGCGGGCCAGGGCGACGCCTTCGTCTCGATCGCGTTCTGCGCGATGCGGGCCGTGGTCGACGTCGACATCGAACTCGGCGCCGTCCGGGTCGTGGACGTCACCGTGGCCCAGGACGTCGGCCGCGCCCTCAACCCCCGCCAGATCGAGGACCGGATCGAGGCCGGTGTCGCCCAGGGCGTGGGCCTCGCCCTGCTGGAGGACCTGCGCACCGAGGGCGGCGTGCTGGTCAACCCGTCCCTCACCGGCTACCGGCTGCCCACCGCCCTGGACACCCCCGAGGTGCGGATCGCGGCCCTCCTGGAGGAGCGCGACGTGGTCGCCACCTTCGGCGCCAAGGCCGTCAGCGCGGCACCCGCCGTGGTCGCCCCCGCCGCCGTCGCCGCCGCCGTCCGCGCCGCCACCGGCCTGCCGGTCGGCCGCCTCCCGATCCGTCCCGAGGACGCCGTCAGCGCCTGACCCGGCCGGTGCCCCGGGCCCCGGGGCCCCGGGGATATCGGCGGGCTGAATATCTGCTGAATTGCACGACGAATTGCCGGTCGGCGTTTAATATGCCGACCGGCAATTCTGTGTGGAGGCCATGACGGGAATCGAACCCGTGTAAACCGCTTTGCAGGCGGTTCCCTAAACCACTCGGGCACACGGCCGTGGGGGTGACGAGGGCTCAGCCCGTCGTCGGGGGAGGAGAACTGCGCTCAGGCGCAGGGACAGCTGCGACAACACCGGGGAGCGGCACAGGTGCGGGGCGCTGCGAGGGCCACCGTCTTCCTGTTCATGTCCAACTCCTGTCGTCGCGCTGTTCGGTGAATTCATCTTATGCGGACCGGGGTGGGGTGCGTCAATATGCAATGTAAATTCCGTGTGGCGGGTTCCGCGGGACCGCGTGTTACGGTCGGAGGCAGGCGAGTGATCGCCCCGGACGAGCGCGTCGTACCCGGAACGACAAGACGGCGCAGCACAGCGGCAACCCGGCCGCTGCTGACTGCGAAGGACCGGTTCCGTCATGGCCTGGCTCGTTCTCCTCGTCTCCGGTGTGCTGGAAACCGTCTGGGCGGTCGCCCTCGGTTCGTCCCGGAGCTTCACCCGGCCCGTCCCCACCGTCGTCTTCGCCGTCGCCCTGCTGTTCAGCATGGGCGGCCTGGCGTACGCGATGCGCACGATCCCGATCGGTACGGGCTACGCGGTGTGGGTGGGCGTCGGGGCGGTGGGTACGGCCGTGTACGGCATGGCGGTGCTCGGCGACGCCGTGACGACGGCCCGGCTCGCCTGCCTGCTGCTGATCGTCGCCGGCGTGGTGGGCCTGAAGGTGCTGCACTGACGCCGCGCCGGGCCGCCGGTCCTAGGACTGATGACGGACAAGATCACCAGTCGTAGGTCAGGGGTCACCCCGGTAGTGGGGCCTTACGATGGCCGGTATGACCACAGCCTCCGCCACCTCGGTCGACCCGGCCCCCGACCAGCGCCCCTCCGCCCAGGACGACCCCGGCGGCGTGCTCTCCGGCCGCTACCGGGCACTGACCCTGGGCATCGTCTCGGTGGTCCTGCTGCTGGCCTTCGAGGCGACCGCCGTGAACACCGCCATGCCGGTGGCGGCCCGCGAGCTCGACGGCCTCGCACTGTACGCGTTCGCCTTCTCCGGCTACTTCACCACCACCCTGTTCGCACTGGTGGTCTCCGGCCAGTGGTGCGACCGGCGCGGCCCGATGGGGCCGCTGTTCACCGGCATCGCCGTGTTCGGTGCGGGCCTGGTGGTGGCCGGTGCGGCGCCGGGCATGTGGCTGTTCGTGGCCGGCCGGGCGATCCAGGGGCTGGGCGGCGGACTGGTGATCGTCGCGCTGTACGTGGTGGTCGGCCGGGCCTACCCGGAGCGGCTGCGGCCCGCCGTGTTCGCGGCGTTCTCCTCCGCCTGGGTGCTGCCCTCGATCATCGGGCCGGTGGTGTCCGGCGCGGTGACCCAGCACGTGGGCTGGCGCTGGGTGTTCCTGGCCGTTCCCGCGCTGATCCTGCTGCCGCTGGCAGTGATGGGCCCGGCGCTGCGCCGCTCGGAGAGGGAGCGGTCGGGCGCCACCGGCGAGCCGTTCGACCGCCGCCGGATCGCGCTGGCCGCGATGGCGGCGCTCGGCGCGGGCCTGCTGCAGTACGCGGGTCAGCGGCTGGACCTGCTGGGGCTGCTGCCGGGTGCGGCGGGCGCCGCGCTGCTGGTCCCGGCCGTGGTCCGGCTGCTGCCGGCCGGCACCCTGCTGGCCGCCCGCGGGCTGCCGACGGTGATCCTGCTGCGCGGCGTCGCGGCGGGTGCGTTCTTCGCGGCCGAGGCGTTCATCCCGCTGATGATGGTGACCCAGCGGGGCCTGTCGCCGACGCTGGCCGGTCTCACGCTGACCAGCGGCGGCCTGTCCTGGGCGCTGGGCTCCTGGCTGCAGGGCCGGCCGGGGGCGGAGAAGTACCGCGAGGCGATGATCCGGGCGGGCTTCGTGCTGACGGCGGTGGCGATCGCGGGGGCGGCCCTGGTGCTGCTCCCGGCGGTGCCGACCTGGGCCGCGGCGGCGGCCTGGGCGGTCGGCGGCATCGGGATGGGGCTGGCGGTGGCCAGCGTCAGCGTGCTGATGATGAAGCTCTCCACCCCGGAGGACGCGGGCGGGAACTCGGCGTCCCTGCAGATGAGCGACGCGCTGGGCAACGTCCTGCTGACGGGCCTGGCCGGGGTGCTGTTCTCGGCCCTGGGCGGCGGCTCCCTGGCCGCCGCCCGTGACGGCGGCACCGCTCCGGCCGGTGCCTTCGCGGCGATCCTGCTGACGATGACCGGGGTGGCGCTGCTCGGCGCGCTGATCTCGGGCCGCACCCGCCCCCGCACCGGGGCCTGAGCGCTCAGCCCGCGGCGGGCACGGCCGGCGGGGCGGCCGGGGTGCCGAGCAGGGTCTCCCAGCCGCCGGCCGGGGCCTGGCCGGGGCCGAGGCCCTGGAGCTTGCGCAGCACCGCCGGGTCCTGCACCTCCAGCCACTCGACGAGCTGGCGGAACGACACCAGCCGGACGTCCGGCCGGGCGGCGATGGTGGTGAGCACCTCCTCGACGGCGTTCATGTAGATGCCGCCGTTCCACTGCTCGAAGTGGTTGCCGATGTAGAGCGGCGCCCGGTTGGTGCTGTACGCCCGCTCGAAGCCGGCCAGGTAGGCGTCCCTGGCCTGGGTCTGCCAGGCCGGGTACATGCCCGCGTCGCCCTTGGTGTTGCTGCCGGACTGGTTGTACATGATGTTGTAGTCCATCGACAGCACCTGGAAGCTGTGCCCGGGGAACGGCACGGACTGCAGCGGGAAGTCCCACAGGGCACCGCCCTGGAACTTCTGCGGCCAGACCTGGAGCCCGCCGGGGCCGCTGCTGTCGTACTTCCAGCCGCGCTTGGCGGCCGTCGGCAGCAGCCCGCGCTGGCCCTCCAGGCAGGGGGTGCGGCCGCCGATGAGCTCCTTGCGGTAGTCGAAGGGGAGGGCCGGCAGGTCGGTGAACCCGGTGTTGGTCCGCCAGTTCATGACGAAGCCCATGGCCTGCTCGATCTCGCTGTCCCATTCCTCGGGGGACCACTTGCCGCCGCCGTTGGCGCCGCAGAAGTGCCCGTTGAAGTGGGTGCCGATCTCGTGCCCCTCCAGCCACGCCGCGCCGACCTGCTCGATCGTGTCGTGGATGTGCTGGTCGCTCAGGTAGCCGATGTCGGAGGCGCCGATGCTGTGCTGCGGCGGGTGGTAGAGGGTCTTCTTGCTCTCCGGCACCAGGTAGATGCCGGACAGGAAGAACGTCATCGAGGCCTTGTGCGTCCGGGCCAGCTTGCGGAACCGGCTGAACAGGCCGTTGTCCAGCTCCCCGGCGCCGTCCCAGGAGAACACCACGAACTGCGGCGGACGCTCGCCCGGCTTCAGCTGCTCGGCCCTCGGCTGGTTCGGCTGCGGGCCGGTGTCCGAGGTGGAGCCGTCGCCGATCACGGTGGCGGGCGGCTGCTTCGGGACGGCCTCCGGGCTGTCGGAGTGCGCCGCCGCCGGAGTGCCGGTGACGGGTACGGGGGCCGCCGCCCGCCCGCCGTCGCCGCTCGCGGCGCAGCCGGCCGCGAGGGTGGCGGCGGTCGCGGCTCCGGCGGCCAGCAGGGTCCGGCGGGAGAGAGCGTCCACGGTCACTCCGTTCGTTGGGGAACTACGGACGTCGTCCGGTCCGAAAAGTGGGTGATAGGCCTTTGAAGCGGCCGATGAGGCCACAGCATGGCATGCCGTCGGGCCGCTCCTGAGCAGGCGGGGCGGGCGTTCGGGGGCCATCCCGGGGGTGCGGGAGGGTGGATCCCCCGATCGGAGCAGCCGGGCCCCGGCCCGGCTCGCGAGGCGCTCTGAAATGGCGTCAGATGGGAGGAATCGCCGTGCCGCACCCGTCTCCGAGCCGCCGGCCCGACGCAGGGGGAGGTCCCCGTACCCATGTGGCAGTCGGTGCTCGACGCGTACCGGGAGCGGATCGTCGACAGCGGCCGGCAGCCGCTCTTCCTGCTGCTGGCCGGACTGATCGGCTCCTTCCTGTTCATCCGGTTCAGCGTCCGGATGATCCGGCGGGGCACCAGCTGGTGGCCCGGCAACGTGCAGCCGGGCGGTCTGCACATCCACCACGTGGTGTTCGGCCAGACCCTGATGGTGATCGCGGGCGTCGGGTCGTTCGCCGTCCGGGGCAACGGCGAGACGCCGTGGGACGTCCTCGGCCTGGTCTTCGGCATCGGCTGCGGGCTCGTCCTGGACGAGTTCGCGCTGGTGCTGCACCTGGAGGACGTGTACTGGAAGGAGCAGGGCCGCAAGTCCGTGGACGCGGTGATCCTGGCCGTCGCCCTGATCGGCCTGCTGCTGGTGGGGGAGCTGCCGCTCGGCGGGTTCAGCCGGCACCTGACGGCGGGGCAGCTCGTCGGGGCCGCCGTGCTGCTGGCCCTGATCGTGGTCAGCCTGCTCAAGGGCAAGCTGTGGACGGGCCTGATCGGTGTGATGGTCCCGCTGCTGCCGCTGGTCGGCGCGATCCGGCTGGCCCGGCCGCAGAGCCCCTGGGCGCGCTGGCGCTACCGCAGCCGGCCCAAGCGCCTCGCCCGGGCCGAGCGCCGGGACGCCCGGATCCACCAACGGGTCGTCACCTTCAAGACCGCCGCGTACAACGTGCTGGCCGGCGCCCCCGACAAGGCCGCCGAGGCCCCCGCCGGAGCCGCCGTCACCACCCCCGAGCCCGTGGCGGCCCCGCCCCCTCCCACGGCCCCGCCCCGGCCGCCGGCGCCGTGGCGGGCCCGCTGCGCCCTCGGCGCCGAGTGGTACCTGCGGGTGGCGGCGGTGCTCAACCTGCTGGCCGCGCCCGTGGCGGCGTTCCGTGACCGCGTCCAGCGGGTCAACTCCGGCGAGTTCTTCACGCCGGTCCTGATGACCGCGGGCATCACCGCCGCGCTCTTCGCCGGGCTGCTCGCCGTGATGCTCCGGCGCCGCAAACGGGCCGCCTGGATCGTCGCCACCACGGTGGCCGGCCTGTACGCGGTGATCTTCCTGGTCGCGCTGGCCGCCCGCCCCGAGCACCGCGCCCACCCCTTCAACTGGGTCTCCGCCGCGCTCACCGTCGGGCTGCTGGCCGCGCTGCTGGCCGGCCGGCCGGTCTTCCACGTGCGCGGCGAGCGCGGCAACGTCCTGCTGGGCCTCGGCGTGCTGCTGGGCGGCACGGCGGTGCTGACCGGCCTCGGCGCCGTGCTGGTGCGGCTCACCTACACGGGCGCGGTGCCCGACTGGGGCGCGTGCTTCGGGTTCGTGCTGCTGCGGCTGTTCACCGTCTCCGGCTTCGTCACGTACACCGACGTCGACGTGGCCGGCTGGCTGGACCTCACCCTCAACATCCTCGGGGCCGCGCTGTTCCTGCTGGTCCTGCGGGTCTTCTTCCGCTCCCCGCGCGGCGAGGAACGGCTCGGGCCCGAGGACGAGCGGCGGCTGCGCGCCCTGCTGGAGCAGCACGGCGGGCGGGACTCGCTCGGCTACTTCGCGCTGCGCCGCGACAAGTCCGTCTGCTGGTCGCCGTCCGGCAAGGCCGCCGTGCTCTACCGGGTGGTCTTCGGGGTGGCACTGGCCTCCGGCGACCCGGTCGGCGACCCCGAGGCCTGGCCGCAGGCGATCGAGCGGTGGCGGGCGGCGGCCCGCGCCAACGCCTGGGTGCCGGCCGTCACCGGCGCCGGCGAACAGGCCGGCAACGCCTATCGGCGGGCCGGGCTGAAGGCCCTGGAGTTCGGCGACGAGGCCGTCGTGGAGACGGCCGGCTTCGAGCTGGACGGCCGGACGATGCGCCCGCTGCGCCAGGCGTACCACCGGGTCGCCAAGGCGGGCCACCGCGCGGTGGTGCGCCGGCACCGGGACATCCCCGCGGACGAGCTGGCCGAACTCGTCCACCTCGCCGACGCCTGGCGCCACGGGCGCACCGAACGCGGCTTCTCGATGGCGCTCGGGCGGCTCGGCGACCCGGCGGACGGTGACTGCCTGCTGCTGGAGTGCCGGGACGAGAACGACCGCACCTGCGCCGTGCTGAGCTTCGTGCCCTGGGGCCCGGACGGCCTCTCCCTCGACCTGATGCGACGCGACCGGGACTCCGGCAACGGGCTGGTGGAGTTCCTGGTCACCGAACTGCTGCTGCACGCCGCCCGCGGCGAGCTGCCGGTCGCCCGGGTCTCGCTGAACTTCGCGATGTTCCGCTCGGTCTTCGAACAGGGCGGCCGGATCGGTGCCGGGCCGGTGCTGCGGCTCTGGCGCGGCGTGCTGCGGTTCTGCTCCCGCTGGTGGCAGCTGGAGTCGCTCTACCGGGCGAACGCCAAGTACCAGCCGCAGTGGCGGCCGCGCTTCCTGCTGTACGAGCGGCCCGGCGAGCTGTTCGCGATCGTGGCCGCCAACGCCGCGGCCGAGGGATTCGTCACCCGCCCCCGGCTGCGCAGGCCGCGCCACTGAGCGGCGCCCGGTGGCGGGCGGCCCCGTTCGGAGCAGCCCGCAGGCACCGGAGCAACCGCCCTCGTACCGCCGCTGACCTGCGGGGACGCCACTGCTTCGGGTGCCGGGTCGGGCCGGCGAGCGGATGTGCCGGGCGGCCCGCGCCGGTTCACTGGCTCTGACTGGCTCTGGAAGGCCGACGAGGGGAGCAGGGGTGGCCGGGACGGACGGCAGGAGCCCGTGGCCGGGCACGCTCGCGGTCGGCACGGCGCTCGTCCTCGGCGCCTGGCTGCTGCACGACGGCGGCCGCAGCGTGCTGCCGCCCAGCCCGGGTGCGGCCCAGGCCGGCTTCGGCGCCGTGTCCGTCGTCCCCCCGCTCGGCCCGTCCGCCCCGACCCGGATCCGGATCCCCGCCGCCCAGCTGGACGCGCCCGTCACCGGTCTCGGCCTGGACGCCGAGGGCCACCTGGAGCCGCCCCCGGAGAACGACCGCAACCTGGCCGGCTGGTACCGCGGCGCCGCCACCCCGGGCCAGCGCGGCACCGCCATCCTGGCCGGTCACGTCGACACCCGCAGCGGACCCGCCGTCTTCTACGGCCTCGGCGCCCTGCACCGCGGTGACCGGGTCGAGATCGCCCGCCGGGACGGCAGCACGGCGGGCTTCCAGATCTACGCCATTGAGGTCTACGACAAGCAGCGGTTCCCCGACGCGCGGGTCTACGGCCAGGCCGCCGACGCGCAGCTGCGGCTGATCACCTGCGGCGGCGGCTTCAGCCAGGCGGACGGCTACCGGGGCAACGTGGTGGCGTACGCGTTCCTGACCGACACCGTCGCAGCGAAGAAGGCATGACCGCACCGTCGCAGCGAGGAAGGCATGACCGCACCGTCGCAGCGAAGAAGGCATGACCGCGCGGAGACATGACGAAGCGCCCCGGTGGCGTCCGCCGTCCGGGGTGCGCCTGCGGCCCGCCGGCCTCAGCCGAGCAGTTCGGCGAGCGCCCGGTCGGCGTCGAGGTACTGGTGCTCCTCGCCCTCCGCGACCACCAGGAAGCTGCGCCACAGGAAGCGGCGCAGCTCGGGACAGTCGAACTGGAGCAGGGCGACGCCCTCGGCGGCGCGCAGTTCGACCACGGTGCGCGCGGCGAGCGCGGGGCGGATGTGGACGTCGCCGATGCCGGCCGGCCCGTCGAGCCCGGCGGCGAGCAGCTGCCGGGCGAAGACCCACTCGACCTCGTGGCCCGCCCCCTGCACCGACCCGTCCGGTGCTCCGTCCGGGGGCACCTCGTCGAGTGAGTACTCGGCGGGGAAGGCCATCCGGACGGCCAGCGGGTCCACCACGCGGTAGCGGAGGGTCACCCGCATCGGCACCGAGCGCTGGGTGGAGATGATCAGGCGGGCCTGGACGACCTGCTCGACGGCAGTGGCGGCAGTGGACACGGCGGTATTCCTCCCGAGTGGACATGAGGCCCTTGTGGCGGGTGGGGCGGCAGGCCTCACCCGAGAGAGTCCGTGAGCGGCCGGTGCTTACCCGGGTTCACCGGGTTTCCGGAGTGACCTGAGTCACAGTACAGCCGAGAAACCGGTACCACCGTGACCCCAGAATCAGTACCGTTGCGGTATGGCAATGAACCTGAGACTGACCGAGGAGCAGCAGGAGGCCCTGCGCGAGCGGGCCGAGGAGGAGGGCCGCAGCATGCACGCGGTCGTCGTGCGCGCGATCGAGCGCTACCTCGACGAGGGCACCGACCGCGAGGCGGTGCGCAGGCTCGGCGCGAAGTACGCCGCCCGGCACTCCGACCTGCTCCGCCGGCTGGGCGAGTGAGCGCGCAGCCCCGCAGGCCCGCGCCCGTGAAGTACCTCACCGTCCTGGAGATCCTCGAACTCGCCGAGTACGCCTGCCAGGGCCAGGAGGTCGGGGTGCGCGACCTGGGGCTGCTCTCCTCGGCCGCGCACCGCCCCGAATCGCAGATGTTCGGGGTCGAGGCGTACACCGGGCTGTTCGAGAAGGCCGCCTCGCTGCTGCACTCGCTGGCCGCGAACCACCCCTTCGTCGACGGCAACAAACGGACGGCCTGGATGAGCACCGTGGTCTTCCTCGACCTGAACGGCGCCGCCATGGACGGCGTCGACCAGGACGAGGCATACCTGCTGGTGGTGGGCGTCGCGGCCGGTGAGATCGCCGAGCCGGCGGAGATCGCCCGGCGCCTGCGAGCGCTCCACGAGGGGCAGGCCTGACCCCCGGGGTGCCTCCGTGTCGGGCGTCGCCGCGACGCCCGGCCCGGTAGGCTAGGCGGGTTGTCCGACCGCCGCCCGACAGCGGGACGGGGCCGCTCCACCGCCCCTGACCTGCGACGATCCCCCTCGGAGACCGTGAGTACTGCCGCCGCCTCCTCGATGCCCCTCTTCTCCGACGCCACCCAGCCGGACGTGCCCGCACGGGCCGTCGGGCCGGTGTCCCCGGCCGCCTCGCACCACCTGTCGCCCGCCTTCCCCGGCCGCGCCCCCTGGGGTACGGCCGGCAAGCTGCGCGCCTGGCAGCAGGGTGCGCTGGACCGGTACATCGAGAAGCAGCCCCGCGACTTCCTCGCGGTCGCGACCCCCGGCGCAGGCAAGACCACCTTCGCGCTCACCCTCGCCTCGTACCTGCTGCACAACCACCTGGTGCAGCAGATCACCGTCGTCGCGCCGACCGAGCACCTGAAGAAGCAGTGGGCCGAGGCCGCCGCCCGGATAGGGATCAGGCTGGACCCGGCCTACTCCTCGGGCCCGCTGTCGAAGGACTACCACGGCATCGTGATCACGTACGCCGGCGTGGGCGTCAACCCGATGCTGCACCGCAACCGCACCGAGGCCCGCAAGACGCTGGTGATCCTGGACGAGATCCACCACGCCGGCGACTCGAAGTCCTGGGGCGAGGGCTGCTTCGAGGCCTTCGAGCCGGCCGCCCGCCGCCTCGCGCTGACCGGGACGCCGTTCCGCTCGGACACCAACCCGATCCCGTTCGTCCAGTACGAGGCCGGCGGCGACGGCATCCGCAAGTCCGTCGCCGACTACACCTACGGCTACGGGCACGCCCTCGCCGACCACGTCGTCCGCCCGGTGATCTTCCTCTCGTACAGCGGCAACATGCGCTGGCGCACGAAGTCCGGCGACGAACTGGAGGCCCGGCTCGGCGAGCCGATGACCAAGGACCTCATCGCCCAGGCCTGGCGCACCGCGCTGGCCCCGCAGGGCGAGTGGATCCCGAACGTGCTGCGGGCCGCCGACAAGCGGCTCACCGAAGTGCGCAAGGCCATCCCGGACGCCGGCGGCCTGGTGATCGCCACCGACCAGAACGCGGCCCGGGCCTACGCCAAGATGATCCGCGAGATCACCGGACAGGGCGCCACCCTGGTGCTGTCCGACGAGACCGAGGCCTCCCAGCGGATCTCCGACTTCGCGGCCGGCGACTCCCGCTGGATGGTCGCCGTCCGGATGGTGTCCGAAGGCGTCGACGTGCCCCGGCTGGCCGTCGGCGTGTACGCCACCTCGATCTCCACCCCGCTGTTCTTCGCCCAGGCGGTCGGCCGCTTCGTGCGCGCCCGCAAGCGCGGCGAGACCGCCTCCGTCTTCCTGCCGTCCGTCCCGATGCTGCTCGGCTTCGCGAACGAGATGGAACTCCAGCGCGACCACGTGCTGGACCGGCCGAAGAAGGAGGGCGACGGCCTCTTCGACGAGGAGGACCGCCTGCTCGCCGAGGCCGAGCGGGCCAACGACGGCCCGGACGGCGCCGGTGGCGACGAGTTCTCCTACGAGGCGATCGGCTCGGACGCGGTCTTCGACCGGGTGCTCTACAACGCCATGGAATTCGGCATGCAGGCGCATCCGGGCAGCGAGGAGGAGGACGACTACCTCGGCATCCCCGGCCTGCTCGAACCCGACCAGGTGCAGATGCTGCTGCAGAAGCGCCAGCACCGGCAGATCCAGCGCAGCAGGGCGAAGCCGGCCGAGGAGGCCGACCTGCTCGAACTCCCCGCCGACCAGCGCCCGGTGGTGACCCACCAGGAGCTGCGCGAGCTGCGCAAGGAGCTCAACTCGCTGGTCGCGGCCTGGCGCCACCGGGTCGACCAGCCGCACGGCGCGATCCACAACGAGCTGCGCCGGCAGTGCGGCGGCCCGCTCACCGCCCAGGCGACGGCCAACCAGCTGAAGGCCCGGATCGCCAAGATCAAGGAGTGGGCCTCCGCCACCCGCTGACCCGGCCCGTCAGCCCTCGGTGGACTGCAGGAGCAGCGTGAGCTCCCGCTCCAGGGAGAGCGCGCAGAACTCCTCGCCGAACGGCACCAGGCGGTCGGAGCGCAGCAGGACGGCGTGCAGGGCCGGGGCCGGGGCGAGCAGCTCGGCGGTGCCGCCCGGCGAGCGCAGGACGATCCGCAGCAGGTCCGGGTCGGCGTCGTGCGGGCGGACGTGCACGTCGCCCTCGCCCACCGGGTCGGTGAGCCCGTCCAGCAGGAGTTCGCGGGAGACCGCCCAGGTGACCGGCGCCTCGTCCGCCGTGTCGAAGGTCAGCCGCAGGACCAGCGGGTCGTCCGAGCGGAAGGCGACCGCGACGTCGAGCCGCGCCTCCAGGCCGGGGCCGCACGAGAGGTCCATCGGAATGCGGGCGTCGATCCGCTCCCTCTCGTCTGACTGGTCGAGAAATCGCATACTGTCCCCTGTCGATCTCGTATGTCGGGCTCTACGCGATCAGACTCCATGCTTCACGAGAAGGTTGCATCGGCCCTATGTGGGGGACTCATTTCCTCTCTTATGGTAGAAATTAATAAGCATTACGGTGGTAGACACAGGGGCCTGGTCAATGCTAAAGGGGCGATCGGTGAGCAGAACGGGTCCGCCCCTGGGAACAGTGCTGCCCGCGGTCGTGGCGGGCCTTGCCCTCACCTGGTCCTGGCGGCGCGTCAGGGCGACCCGGGCGGCCGCCGAGGCCTACCGGGAGCAGGGCCGGCTGGAGGAGCGCGGGCAGGTCGGCCGGGACGTCCACGACACCGTCGCGCAGGGCCTCGCCGCGATCACGATGCTGGCACGCGCCGCTGAACTCGCACTGGAGCGGGACGGCGACGCCGGCACCGCCCGCGAGCGGCTCGGGGCCATCTACGACGTCGCGGTCCTGAGCCTGGGCCAGTCGCAGGACCTCACCCACGGGGCGGCCTACTCCGAACTCGGCGCGGACGGCCTGGAACCGGCCGTCCGGACGCTCTTCGCGCTGACCCGGCGCACCCTGGAGGCCGGGGCCGAGCTGCTGGCTGACTCCCCGCAGCAGTGGTCCCGGTGCGGTGACAGGCGGCTGCCCGAGCTGTCGCTGAGCACGACGGGCACGCCCCGGCGCCTCCCGCTGCCGGTGGAGAGCGCCGTGCTGCGGATGATCCAGGAGGCGACCTCGAACGCGATCCGGCACTCCGGAGCCTCGGAGGTGACCATCCGTCTGCACTTCGGCGCCGACCGGATCCGCGCCGCCGTCACCGACGACGGCTGCGGCCTCGCGCCCGCCGGAGGCGGACAAGGCGTCGGCCTCGGCCTGGCCGGCCTGGCCCGCCGGATCAGCCGGCTCGGCGGCCGCCTGCTGGTCGACTCCCCGGCCGGCGCGGGCACCACGATCGCGGTCGAGTTCCGCTACCGCCGGCCCGCGCACGGCCCGGCCGACGGCCGCCGCCCCGGCGCGGCACCCGGACACCGCGACCGCCCGGCCCCCCGGTCCGGGCTGCGACCGCGCCGGTAGCATGATCTACCCTTCAGCCGCGCCGGGCCGGGACGTCCCCGGGCCCGGCGGTGCGTTTTCCCGACCGACGTCGGGGGCCCGGGGCGCGGACCGCCGCCCCGATCAGGATCTCGACGGACTTCACCGGTCCGCATTCAGTGGGAGCGTCATGGCCAGGATGGTCCGCGGTGCGTCCGCGGTGGGCTGCATACGGCTGCGACGGCGGCCGCGCCGTGCGTGAGGCGGCACTGTCACGCGGCGCGGCGCCCGGCCGCCCGGTCGCGGTCATGGTGGTCGACGACCACCCGGCCATCCGGCTCGGCGTGCGGGCCATGCTGTCCGGCCAGGCCGACCTGCGGGTGGTCGCGGAGGCCGCGGGCGAGGAGACGGCACTGCGGCTGATGGCCGAACTGCCCGACGAGGACCGCCCCGACGTCGTCCTGCTGGACATGCACCTGGGCACCGGCCTCTTCCAGGGCATCGACCTGATCCGCAGCCTGGTCGCGCTGGAGCCCGCGCCCGCCGTCCTGGTGCTCAGCGCGTACGGCACCGACCAGGACGTGTTCGCCGCGATCGACGCCGGGGCGACCGGGTTCCTCGGCAAGGAGACCGCCGCCGAGGGGCTGCTCCCCGGCGTCCGGGCGGCGGCCCGCGGGGAGTCGGTGCTCGGCCCCGGGGCGGTCAACGGCCTGCTGCGCCGGATGCGCGGCGGCGGCCCCGTCCTGTCGCCGCGCGAGGTCGAGGTGCTGCACCTGCTCGCCGACGGCCTCTCCAACCGGCAGATCTCGACCGAGCTGTTCATCAGCGAGGCGACCGCCAAGAGCCACCTGACCAACATCTACACCAAGCTCGGGGTGGAGAGCCGGGGAGCCGCGGTGGCCGCCGCCCGCCGCGAGGGGCTGCTGCGGGCCCGCTGAACCCCGGCCCGGCCGTGGCGCCGGCGGCGCACTCCGGACGTTCGGCCGCAATCCGCCCCGATCGGCCCGGAACGGTTCTGATCCGCTCCGATCGGCCGTGATCGGCTCCGATCCGGGCAATCCGGCCGGGCCCGAGTGTCCGAACTCCGGACTGTGATCGAACTGATGCCCGTCAAACCCCTGGTGTTCTGTCCAGGTATGTCCAGATAAGCCGGAATCGATCAAACCGATCGTGACCGAATTTTGGACAAGCACTTCCCCAGCAAGCATCTCCTTCACTACCTTTCCTTCACGCTCCCTCGTCAGGCAATCCCCCGCGAGACGGGCGCCCGCAGGGCCGCTTCCCCGTCAACGACGACGAGCGGCGGGCCCTGGCGCGGCCCACCCAACCTGCGCGCGACACCCCCACCCGGCCCGGCCCCGCCGCCGCCGGTGACCGCCGCGGAAAGGAATGCGCGTCGTGACTGCCGAGACCTCCCAGACCCTGGACCGAGGAGTACGGGTCCTCAAACTCCTCGCCGACTCCGAGCGGGGGCTGACCGTCACCGAGCTGGCCGCCCGCCTCGCCGTCAACCGCACCGTCGTCTACCGGCTGCTCGCCACCCTGGAGCAGCACGGACTCGTCCGCCGCGACATCGGCGGCCGGGCCCGGGTCGGCCTCGGCGTGCTGCGCCTCGCCCACCGGGTGCACCCGCTGCTGCGCGAGGCCGCCCTGCCCGCCCTGCGCAGCCTCGCCGAGGATCTCGGCGCGACCGCCCACCTGACCCTGGTGGACGGCAACGAGGCCCTGGCGGTGGCCGTCGTCGAGCCCAGCTGGACGGACTTCCACGTCGCGTACCGGACGGGCCTGCGCCACCCGCTGAGCGAGAGCGCGGCCGGGCGGGCGATCCTGGAGGCCCGCGGCTTCCCCGGCCAGCGGCGGCCCGAGGACGGCTTCGTCATCACCCGCGCGGAGGAGCAGTCCGGAGCCAGTGGCGCGGCCGCGGCGCTGGTCGGGCTGAGCGGCATCGAGGGCAGTGTCGGCGTGGTGATGCTCAACGGGCTCGTCCCCGAGCGGGTCGGGCCGCGGGTCGTCGAAGCGGCCACCGAGGTGGCCGACGCCCTGCGGTAGTGCCCGCGGGCCGGGCCGGGTGTGTTTGGATGCCTGTGTGCCCGAGCAGAAGCTGTCCTCCGCCCCGACCGCCGGCCGGCCCCAGGCCCTGACCACGCCGCGGGCCCGTGCGCTCACGCTGTGCGGCGTGCTGGTCGCCGCGCTGGTCGCCGTCGCGGTGTTCGTCCCGCTGCCGTACACGCTCACCCTGCCCGGGGTGACGGCGGACACCCTCGGGGAGTACCACGGCCGGCCCGTCCTGACGATCACCGGTGCCCCCGTCCGTCCGGTCGACGGGCAGCTCAGGATGGTCACCATCTCCGCGACCAACCAGGACGAGCGGATCAGCCTCTGGGACGCCCTGCGGGCCTGGGCCGACCCGAAGAAGGCCGTCCGGCCGACCGACACGGTGTACCCGAAGAGCGACCCGGTCAAGTCGGAGCAGGTGGTGGCCCAGCAGATGACCGAGTCGCAGGACAGCGCGACCCTCGCGGCCCTGTCCTACCTCCACCTCTCGCCCGACCAGGTGAAGGTGAAGATCGACCTCGACGACATCGGCGGCCCGAGCGCCGGGCAGATGCTCGCCCTCGGGATCGTCGACCGGCTCGGCGGCGGCACGGCCGGCGGCCTCACCGGCGGCCGGACGATCGCGGGCACCGGCACCATCGACGACGAGGGCAACGTGGGCGCGGTCGGCGGCGTACCGCTGAAGACCCAGGCGGCGGCCCGGGACGGCGCCACCGTCTTCCTGGTGCCGAAGGGCGAGTGCTCGGACGCGAAGGTGAACACCCCGAAGGGCCTGCGGCTCGTCCCGGTCTCCACCCTCGCGGAGTCGGTGTCGGTGCTGGACGCGCTGCGCAGCGGCGGGAGCGTACCGGCCTGCTGAGGCGGTGCTCCGCGGGCCCGGTGACGGGGGAGCGGCGGCGACTGCGGGCGGGACAGGGCCGGGCGGAGCCCCGTACGCCCGGCCGGGCCGCGGTCCTCGGAGCGGCGGGTGGGTGCGGGTCGCCTCAGAGGCCGAAGGCCACCGAGACGAAGTCGTCGCTGAGCCTGGTCCGGAGCTGTGCGGCGATGGCCGCTAACCGGTGCGCCTGGGTCATCGGCAGGGTGACCGACACGGCGGCGATGCCGTTGCCCGCGACGATCGGGACGGCGGCGCCGGCCGTGCCGAGCGTGAACTCCTGGTACTGCGTGATCGGGGTGGCCCGCTGCGGCCCCTGGCTGGGCAGCAGCGGCAGGTGCTGGGGCTCCCGCAGGGTGTACGGGGTGAGCGCGACCATCGGGTAGCGGGCCAGGTGGGAGCGGCGCTCCTCGGCGGACATCAGGGCGAGCAGGGTCTTGCCCGCGGAGTGGGCGTGGGCGCCGCGGTGGAAGTCGCGGTGGTCGACCACGGGCGAGCCGGGTGCGGCGGCGGTGGCCACGAGTTCCACCTCGCCCTGTCGGTACAGGGCGAAGTAGACGGCGGCCGACAACTCGTTCGCGAGCACGGTGAGCAGGCGGTCCAGCCGGTGGCGGCCCGCGGCCGGACTCTCCTCCCGGGTGAGTCCGGCGACCGCGGGCCCGGTCAGGTAGCGGCCTTCGCGGCGTTCGAGGTAGCGGTCGTGGACGAGGGTCCGCAGCAGGTGGTAGGCGGTGCCGAGGGCGAGCCCGGTGTCCCGGGCCAGCTGCTTGGCGGTGGCGCCCTTCGGGTACCGGGCGGCGGCCTCCAGCAGGCGCAGGGCGCGCTGGGCGGAGGTGATCAGGGTCGGGGCGGCGTCGGTGTCGGCCGCGGGGGTCGTGAGGGCGCTCATCGGGTGGCCTCGCGAGCAGCCGGCGGGGCGGCGGGCAGGGCCGGCGGGGCTGTCCGGGGAGGTGACGATACGTTCATGCAAGGATCTTTCCTGCACGAGCCGCTGGCATATGCCGAGAATTGAGGGCGGGTCGGGTGCGGACGGCCCTGTCACGGCGTCAGCGGCAGCGACTCGCAACGCCTCTGAGGTCAGGTCACCGAGCCCGGTGGCGAGCGGGTGTCACGCGTTCACTCGGCGGCGGCCTGGTCCACCAGCGGCAGGATGCGGTACGGCACCGGATTCTCCAGCGCGATGGCCGTGGCCGAGCGGACGATCCCGTCGAAGCCCACGACGCGGTCGATCACCCGCTGGAGGTCGGCGTTCGAGCGGGCCACGATCCGGACCATCATGTCCCCGTGCCCGGTGATGGTGTGCAGCTCCAGCACCTCCGGGACGGCCGCCAGGTGCGCCCGCACGTCCGCTCCCTGGCCCTGCGAGATCTCCAGCGTGGCGAACGCCGTCACGGGGTAGCCGAGCGCGGCCGGGTGCACCTCCGGGCCGAAGCCGCCGATCACCCCCCGGGCCTGCAGCCGGTCCAGCCGGGCCTGTACGGTGCCGCGGGCGACCTGGAGCCGGCGCGAACACTCCAGGACCCCGATCCGGGGCTCCTCGGCCAGCAGCCTGATCAGCTTTCCGTCCAGCACGTCGATCGCGTCGTTGGGGGAGTGGGCGGGGGACATCGAGGCTCCGTCCGATGGGCATTCTGTACAGCGGCGGGGTCAATTGTCCGGCCCCGCCGCACAGCTTGACCAGGAGGAATCGGAACAGTTGCGCATCGGCGGGCCGGGCGCCACCCTCCAGCCACACCCCGTGGGGCAGGCCCCCACCCGCCCGGCGGGGCGCGCACTGGTCCGCACGCCTACCGGGAAGGCCCGCCATGACCGACACCGCCGGGACCCGCGTCACCGTCCACCCGCACCCGGGCGGTCCCCGCCGCCGGGCCGGCCGCCCGCGCCCCGGCCCCTCCGGCGCCGGCCCCGCCCGGGACGCGGGGGCCGTACCGGGCGGCCGCAGCGACGCGGTCGTCCTCGCGGTACGGGACGCCGAACGGGCCGCGCACCGCTACGCGAGCGCCCTCGACCTGCGGTGCACCGCCTACGCGGGCCCGGAGACCGGCGAGTACGAGACCGTCTCCTACGTCCTCGAAGGCGCCGGCAGCAGATTCGTCCTCACCTCGCCCGTCCGGCCGGTCGGCGGACACGCCCGGATGCTGGCCGCCCACCTCGCCGCCCACGGCGACGGCATCGTCGACCTGGCGATCGCCGTGCCCGACCTGCACTACGCCTACGACTACGCCGTCGACCGGGGAGCCCTCCCGCACGCCGAGCCGTACGAGGCGCACGACCGGCACGGGACGGTGCGGCTCGCCGTCATCGGCGTGCCCGGCGGCATCCGGCACACGCTCGTGGACCGCTCCGGCTACGCCGGGCCCTACCTGCCCGGGTACGCCGCCGTCGGCAGCCGGTGGCCCGCAGGCGCCGTGCGCCGCAGGTGAACCGACGCAGCCTCAGGGAACCACGATCTGGACGTCCGGCTCGTGGTCGTTCCAGGTCACGAAGACCGAGTTGACGGTGCCTTCGCGGGAGAAGTCGATCCGCATCCACCGGTCCCCGTGCCAGACCTGCATCTGCCACCCCGCCTCCGGTGTGGCGGAGACCAGTTCGGCGCTGGCGGGCTGCAGGTCGAGGGCCACCCGGCCACCGGGCATCAGGTAGCTGTGCACCGTGCTGGACGGCGTCGCCCGGCGCGGCGAGGGCGAGGACGAGGCGGAGGCGGGGCGCGGGGTCGTCGCGCCGTGCGACGGGCTGGGCGAAGGGGTCGGCGTGGGCGTGGGCGTGCTCGCGGGAGTGGTGGCCGGCGCCCCGGCCGTCGTCTGCAGCGCCACGGCGGACTTCTCCGCCGACGCCCGGGCGGCCGCGGGCGAGGGCAGCGGCAGCGCCTTCGGCCGCTCGAAGGCCGCGCCCGTCAGCACCGCGTGCACGCCGAGCCAGGACAGCGCCACCGCCGCGCCGGTGGCCGCCGCCCAGGCGCCGAGTTGAACCAGTCCGTTCCGCATCGCCCGCTCATCCTGCCGTATCCGGAGGACCACCAGCTCAGCACCCCTGACTATAAAAAGGAAACCTGCACAAACCCTTCCGGACCCGATCGGGATGCACCTGGTATCCGTCCGAGATCCACCCCGAGGTACAGACCACTTGGCGTCCATGGCGTACCGTGCTGGCCCATGGCAACAGTGCTCGTGGTCGAGGACGACCCATTTGTACGCTCCGCCCTCATCCGGCACCTGTCCGACTCGGGGCACGCGGTCCGCAGCGTCGGCACCGCCCTGGAAGCACTGCGCGAAGTGGCGCAGGTCGGCTGTGACCTGGTGATCCTCGATCTCGGCCTGCCCGATCTCGACGGCAGCGAGGCGCTCAAGATGATCCGCGGCCTCACCAACGTGCCGGTGATCATCTCCACCGCGAGGGACGACGAGGCCGAGATCGTCCGGCTGCTCAACGACGGCGCCGACGACTACCTGGTGAAGCCCTTCTCCGGCGAACACCTCTCCGCCCGGATGGCCGCCGTGCTGCGCCGCCTCGGCAGCAGCACCGCGCCGGCCGCCAAGATCCTCCGGGTCGGCGGCCTCGCCATCGACCTCCAGCGCCGCGAGGCCGTCCTCGACGACCGCACCCTCGACCTGACCCGGCGTGAGTTCGACCTGCTCGCCTTCCTCGCCGCCCGCCCCGGGGTCGTCGTGCCCCGCAAGGAGATCCTCGCCGAGGTCTGGCGGCAGACCTACGGCGGCGACCAGACCATCGACGTCCACCTCTCCTGGCTGCGCCGCAAGCTCGGCGAGACCGCCTCCAGCCCGCGCTACCTGCACACCGTGCGCGGCGTCGGCGTCCGTCTGGAGGCGGCCGGCCACGCTCCCGGACCGATACCCGCGGAGCACCGGACATGAGGCGCCGCAGCGGACGGACCCCGGACACCCCGGCGGCGCCGGGCGGGCCCGGCGCGCCCGCACGGCGCCCCGGGCACTCCCTGCGCTGGGCCCTGGTCAAGGCCGCCGTCGCCGGCACCACCATGGTCGCGCTGGCCTTCCTCATCCCGCTCGGCCTGATGGTCCAGCAGACCGCCCGCGACCGCGGCTTCACGGCCGCCGAGCGGCAGGCCGCGGCGCTCGGCCCGGCCCTGGCCATCACCACCGACGAGGGCGCCATCTCACGCGCCGTCGCCAGCACCGACGCCGGCGCCCAGGGCCGGATGGCCGTCCACCTGCCCGCACCCGTCACCCCGACGACCGCGCAGGCCGCCGACCCGGCCACCGACCCCGCCGCTGCCCCGGCCGCCGACCCGGGTACGGGTGCCCCGCCCGCTGCGGTCGCCGCGGGCGCCACCGCCGGCGGTCCGACCATCGGCGACGCCCGTGCGCTGGCCGCCGACGTCGCCAGCGCGGGCAACCAGGGCCGCTCCTACACCGTCCACGTGCCCGGCGGCTTCGCGCTGCTCCAGCCCGTCGCCGTCGACACCGCCCGGGTCGCCGTCGTCGAGGTCTACGTCGACAACGCCGACCTCACCCGGGGCGTCTCCACCGCCTGGCTGGTCCTCTCCCTGGTGGCCCTCGCCCTGGTCGCCATCTCCGTCCTGGTCGCCGACCGGATGGGTGCCCGGATCGTCACCTCGGCCCGCTCGCTCGCCGCCGCCGCCCGCTCGCTCGGCGCCGGGAACCTCGCCGTCCGGGTGCCGCTCGACGGCAAGCAGGCCGACGGCAGCCCGGCGGAACTGCACGAGGCCGCCACGGCCTTCAACACGATGGCCGACCGGGTCGTGCACCTGCTGGCCGCCGAACGGGAACTCGCCGCCGACCTCTCGCACCGGCTGCGCACCCCGCTCACCGTGCTCCGGCTCAACGCCGCCTCGCTCGGCGAGGGCGACGCCGCGGACGCCACCCGGCACGCGGTCTCGCAGCTGGAACGCGAGGTCGACCAGATCATCCGCTCGGCCCGCCGCGCGCCCGAGGACGCGCCCGCCGTCACGGTCGGCTGCGACGCCGCCGAGGTGATCCGCGAGCGGGTCGGCTTCTGGTCGGCCCTGGCCGAGGACGAGGGCCGCCGCTGGCAGCTCGCCGGCGCCGAAACGGCCGTCCCGGTGCCCGTCCAGCGCGGTGACCTCGCGGCCTCCGTCGACGCTCTGCTCGGCAACGTCTTCCGGCACACCGTCGTCGGGACGGCCTTCTCGGTCGACGTCCTCGCCACCGACAGCTCCGTGATCGTCCTGGTCGGCGACGGCGGACCGGGCTTCGCCGACCCCGACGCCGCCCTCGAACGCGGCCAGGGCCACGGGGGCGACGGCTCCACCGGCCTGGGCCTGGACATCGTCCGCAAACTCGCCGTCGCCACCGGCGGCGACCTCGCGCTCGGCCGCTCCGCCGTCCTCGGCGGCGCCGAGATCCGGCTCCGCCTGCAGACCCGGCCGGACGGCACCCCCGCCCGCACCAGCCGCCGCCGGGCCCGCAGTTCGCTGTTCCAGAAGTGAGACCGGGCAGCCGGGTCCGCAGGTGCGCCCGCGCCACTCCGTCCCGCCGCGCGCCGGCGCCGCCCTTCCGCAGCAGTTCCTTAAGACGACCGTAAGGGAACTGTTCCCCTCCCTGAGCGACCCGGATCCGGCCCCCGCGGCCCGATAGCGTCGGCGTCGCCCGGCCCGCGGACACCTCGTGAGGTGTTCGTGCGTGCGACCCGGGCCCCGATCCCCTCGGTCACCTCGCGGAGGTACGCCCCACCATGACGACTCAGCCCACCAGCCGTACAGGCCACCGCCGGCGCAGCCGCAAGGGCACCGTCATCGCCGCCTCGGCGGTCGCCGCCGCCGTCGTCGCCGGCGGAGTCGTCGCCTTCGCGTCCTCGGCCAGTGCCGCCTCGCTCGGCGCCGTCTACAGCCGCACCAGCGTCTGGGACGGCGGCTACACCGGCCAGTACCTGGTGACCAACCCGGACAGCAAGGCCATCGACGACTGGACGCTGACCTTCGACCTGCCGTCCGGCGCCACCGTCGGCTCGCTCTGGAACGCCGGCTTCACCGCCGCCGGCCAGCACGTCACCGTCAAGCCGGAGTCCTGGAACAAGCACCTCGACCCGGGCAAGAGCGTGCTGGTCGGCTTCGTCATCCAGGGCAGCGGAGCGGCCCAGAACGAGCCGGGCAACTGCCTGATCAACAACGTCTCCTGCAAGGCCGGCGACGGCACCCTGCCCACCCCGTCGGGCCGGCCGACCACGACGCCCACCGCGTCCGCCTCGCCCTCGGCCTCGCCCTCGGCCACCGCCACCGCGGTGCCGACCGCGACGGCCTCGGCCACCGCCAAGCCCAGCCCGACCGCGACGGCCACGCCGACCAGGACGCCCACCGCGACGCCCACCGCGACGGCCACGCCCACCGCGACCCCGACGGCCGTCCCCGTCACCGGCGCGGGCTTCGCCCCCTACATCGACACCTCGCTCTGGCCGGCGTACGACCTGGTCGCCACCGCCAAGGCCACCGGCGTCAAGAACTTCAACCTCGCCTTCGTGGTCTCCGGTGGCGGCTGCGTCCCCAAGTGGGGCGGCGTCAGCGACCTGGCCACCGACGCGGTCGCCGCGCAGATCGGCGCACTGCGCGCCGCCGGCGGCAACGTCCGGGTCTCCTTCGGCGGCGCCAACGGCAGCGAGCTCGCCCTCGCCTGCAGCTCGGTCGCGGACCTGACCGCCGCCTACCAGAAGACCGTCGACGCGTACGGCCTGACCAAGGTCGACTTCGACGTCGAGGGCGGCGCGATCGCCGACGCCGCCGCCAACACCCGGCGCGCCCAGGCCATCGCGCAGCTGCAGCGCAACGCCGCCGCCAAGGGCTCCGCCCTGGACGTCTCCTACACCCTCCCGGCGCTGCCGACCGGCCTCACCCAGGAGGGCATCAACCTGGTCGCGGACGCCAAGAAGAACGGCGTCGCCATCGGCGCCGTGAACATCATGGCGATGGACTTCGGCGACGGCGTCGCCCCGAACCCGCAGGGCCAGATGGGCAAGTACGCCATCGCCGCGGCCACCGCCACGCAGGCCCAGGTCAAGAGCGTGCTCGGCCTCGACGACAGCGCCGCCTGGGCCAAGGTCGCCGTCACCCCGATGATCGGCGTCAACGACGTCGCCACCGAGATCTTCACCGTCGCCGACGCCAAGCAGCTCGCCGACTTCGCCGCCACCAAGCACCTGGCCTGGCTCGCCATGTGGTCCGGCACCCGTGACAAGGCCTGCGACGGCGGCGCCAAGGCGTACGCCGACGCCAGCTGCAGCAGCATCGTCCAGCAGCCCCTGGACTTCACCCGCACCCTGGGCGCCTACACCGGCTGACACCGCCGGCGCCTGCCGCACCGCCGCCGAGCCGGCCGCGACCCTCCTGGGGAGTCGCGGCCGGCTCGCCGCGTATCCCTTGGGTACGTGGCGGCCGTCACCCGCGCAGCCCGGCGGCCCCGGCGGCCCCGTCCTCGGCCGGGGAGGCCCCGATCCCGGGTCGGGTAACCTCGCTAGTCGGTCGAACAGCGGACGGAGCTGACAGTGACAGCGGTGCAGGACGAGAGCAGGGCGGCCCAGGCCGGGCCGGGCCCGGATCCCGCCACCCCGCCGGGCACCGGTCCGTCCGCCCGGCTCACCGCCGCGCTGACGGCGCCCGTCCGCGCCCTGCGCGGGGCGCCCAGGCGCCCGCTGCTGACCGTGAGCGCGGCGGCGTTCGTCTCGCTGCTCACCTACGCGATCGTCCGCCACTTCGTCGGCACGTCCATGGTCGACATGATCGTCTACCGGGCCGAGGGCCACGCCGTCGTGAACGGCGGCGACCTGTACGGATTCCGGGTGACGGAGTGGGCACTGCCCGCCACCTACCCGCCGTTCGCCGCGATGCTGTTCGTCCCCACCACGTGGTTCGGCGTCGGCTTCCTGCGGATCGCGATCACCGTCGGCAACGTGGCCCTGCTCGGACTGCTCGCCCACCTGTCGTTCAAGCTGGTCGGCTGGCCGCGCCGCGAGCTGCGCCCGGTCGGCGTGATCCTGGTGATGGGCGGCGGCGTCTGGCTGGAGCCGGTCTTCACCACGCTGCGCTACGGCCAGGTGAACCTCGTGCTGGCCTGCCTGATCCTCTGGGACCTCACCCGGTCCGACACCCGCCTCAGCAAGGGCATCGCCATCGGCATCGCCGCGGGCGTCAAGCTCACGCCCGGCCTGTTCGCCGTCTACCTGCTCGTCACGGGCCGGGTGCGCGCGGCCTTCGTGGCCGGCTTCGCCTTCCTCGGCACGTTCCTGCTCGGCGCGGCGTTCCTGCCGGACGCCACCTGGGGTTACTGGACGAAGTACATGTTCGACTCCACCCGGGTCGGCAAGACCGAGATCGTCGACAACCAGTCCGTCCGCGGCGCCGTCGCCCGGCTGCTGCACACCGCCGACCCCGGCACGCTCGCCACCCTGGCAGCGGGCCTGGTCGCCGTCGGCGGCCTGGCCGTCGCCGCCTGGGCCTCCCGCAGCGCCCGCTGGACGCCGCGGGCCGAGGCCTGGGGCGTCTGCTGCGCCGCGGTCACCGCCGTGCTCGTCTCGCCGATCAGCTGGACGCACCACTGGGTGTGGTGCGTGCCGATGCTCGTCCTGCTGGCCGCCGAGGCGGCGCACGAGTCCTCGCGCCCGGCCGCCGTCCGCCGTCTGCGCTGGCGCCCGGTGTTCGTCGCGACACTGGTCGCGTTCTGCTCCTTCGGCATGTGGCTCGTCCCGCACAAGGGCGACCTCGACCAGCACCTCAGCCCGCTCAGCCAGCTCCCGGCGGCGGTCTATCCGCTGGCCGGGATCTGCTTCCTGGTCCTCGCCGCGCTACGCGTCCGGGCCCGGCGCTCGGCCGCCGGAGTGCCGCTGGTCCGGCTGCCCGCCACCGCCGCCACTGCCACCGCCACTGCCGCCCGCACCGGGGCCGGCGCCGAGCGTCAGCAGGCCCCCGCGGCCCGCTGACACCTCCCCGCAGGCTGTACGTGTACGGGCCGGGCGGGCCGTGCGGAGTGCGCCGTCGGCGGGGCCTGCCCCGTATTCTGCGCCGGTCGTAGGGCTGCTCGTAGCGCTGGTCGTAGCGCCGGTCCCAGGGCCGGTCGTAGGGCAGCTCACGCCAGCAGCTCGGCGAGCGAGCCGTCCATGTCCAGCGCCGCCAGCTCGCTGCCCGGCGGCACCAGCCGGTGCGCCCGCTCCAGCCAGGCCGCCACGACCGGCAGCGGCGCCTCCAGCAGCGCGTCCCCCGCGGGCGAGCTCAGCGCCATGCAGAGCACGCTGCGCCGCCCGGCCGCCGCGCCCCGGGCGGCGGACTGCGAGAGGGCCGGCCAGATCCGCACGTCCCCCTGGCCGCACGGCCGGAAGGTGCCCTCGACCAGCAGCTCGCGGGCGAACACCCAGGTCACCGGCGTGCCGGTGTCCAGGTGAAAGGTGATGTGCACGGCGAACGGGTCGTGGCTGCCGTACGACAGCCGGGCCGGGACGGGGACGCTGTGCTCGGGGGAGAGCACCAGGTTCAGTTCGAGTTCGTGCTCGACCACGCTCGTCGGGTAGTCCATGATCGCGTTCCTCTCTGCCTTCGGTACGTGCCCGCTTCCGGGCCCTTCCACCTGTGAGAGCGTGGCCCGCCCCGGCTCTTACACAGGTTTCCGCGGATTCGCGACAGGGAGTGGTGAACGGGCGGCAGTGGGGCGCGTACCCCCTCGTTCGCGCCGGTATCCGCACGGGAACGAGCGAACCGGGCCGCGCGGCGGGCTGTCCGGGTATTGCCCAACTTCCACTCCGAGGGCCACCGAGGCACTACCCTTTGTGACTGCCCGGCGACTGTCCGCCCACCCGCCTGCCCGTCGGTGGGGCGTGCCCAGCCGCCGTCCGGCGCGGCCGCCCGTCGAGCCGGCGCATCGGCCCTGCCAGGAAAGAAGACCTCATGCCGGACCACCCCTTCGCCGGCGGCGCGGACACCACCGTCGGCCCTGTGCCGGGCTACTACGCCGACCCGTCCATCCCCGGCTTCGTGCGCTACTGGGGCGGCTCGGCCTGGGTGCCCGGCACCAGCAGGCCCACTCCGGCGGAGGGCGAGGTGCTGGAGCCCCCGAGGTTCGTGACCCGCCAGGCCGGTGCCAGGCCGGCCGACGCCCGACCGGTGCCGCCGCCGACCAGGCCGGTACCGCCGCCGACGCCGGGCAGCGGGGCCGGAACGGCGGCAGCGGCCGGCGGTGGTGGTGGGGTAGGAGGGGGCGGTGCCGCCGAGACCGGGACCGGTCCGGTCTACTTCGACCAGACCTCCGCCGGGACGTCCTTCAGCATGGCGCCGCAGGCGGAACTCGAACTCCGGCGGCGCGCGGACGTCGAGGCGCGGGCACAGCTCCAGGCACAGCTTCCGGTGCAGGCCCAGTGGGGCGGGCCGCCCTTCTCCGCGCCGCTCCCCGCGCACGGCAGCGGCCCCGTGCCCCGTCCGCTGTCGAGCCCCGGGTCGCTCGGGGTGCCCCCGGGGAGCGCCCTGCAGCAGTACGCCGATCTGCTCGCGGACCCGCCGGCGGCCGTCGGGAACGAGCTTCCGGGCCCCGATCGGCAGGCTGCTGCCGCCGCCTCCGGCTGGCAGGCCGACCCCCGCGCGCAGCGGGGGCTGATGGAGACGGGCGGCTCGCCCCGCTGGGTCTCCTGGGGCGTGCTCCCGGGCGCGGACGAACCGCGTTCCGACCAGGACGAGGCCCCCGAGCGGGCCCCTGAGGACGCGCCCGAGGAGGTCCCCGAGGAGGTCCCCGAGGAGGTCCCCGAGGAGGTCCCCGAGCAGGTCGTCGAGCAGGTCGTCGGCCCGGCGGAGACCGAAGCCGCTCCGGCCGAGGTGCTCCCGGAGGTGCTTCCGGACCTGCTTCCGGAGGCGGCGGCGGAGCCGGCTGCGCAGCCGGTTGTCACGCGTACGGTCCCGGCGCCCGGGCGGCCCCGGCCGACCGTCATCTCCATCCCGGCGCCCTCCCCCTCCCGTGCCGCTGCCGCCGGACGTGCTCCGGCGACCGCCTCCGCCGCCGCGGGCCGCCCGGCGACGGTGCGCAGGCCTGCGCCCCGGCCGGCCGCCGGTCTCGGCCGCCGCCTGGCCGCGCGCGTCGTGGACACGGTCGTGATGGCGGTCGTCGCCGTCGCGGCGGGCGTGCCGCTCGGCTCCTCGGCGGCGGCGCACATCGAGACGAAGCTCGCCAGGGCCACCATGGTGAGCAACCTGGCCGGACGCCAGATGCAGGTCTGGCTCGTCGACGGCGTGGTCCTCGGCAAGGCCGCCGCCCTGTTGGGCATCCTGCTGCTGGCCGGCTTCCTCTACGAGGTGCTGCCGACCGCCCGTACGGGCCAGACCTTCGGGAAGCGCCTGCTGGGCATCCGCGTCATCGACGCCCGGCCCGCCCCCCGCGCCCCCGCGCGCAGGACAGCCACCCGGGCGGCGGCCGAACGCCCGGAGCCGTCCAGGCCCCCGACGGTCGGCCGCTCGTTCGTCCGATGGGTCGTCAGGCAGCTTGCGGCGGCGCTGGTGGTCGGCCTCTGCTGGCCGCTCCTGGACCGTACGGCCCGGCGGGGCTGGCAGGACCGTGCGGCGCGGACCAAGGTCGTGAAGGCCTGACACGGGTCAACGGGTGGACATATGACGTTTAAAACGGACTGAATATCCCAAGTTTGTACTATCCGTAATGTTCTACTCGGATCATGAGCACCTACGATCCCTCAGGCACCGACCCGGAGGAGGGCGGCAAGCCCTCGTTCGGCAAGCAGCCCCCGCCGACGGGCGGCACGCCGGGTGCGCCGTCCGACCCGTACGGCACACCGGCGCAGCCCCCGCCCAGTGATCCGTACGGCACCCCCGCCGAGTCGCCTACCCCGCCCCCCGCCGGCAACCCGTACGAGCGCCCGGGCTCGTACGGCGGGTCGTACGGGGGCGCCCCGTACGACCAGTCGCCGCCCGGCCCGCCGCCGGGTCAAGGCTTCGGGCCCGCCTACGGGCCGGGCGGCCAGGGCGTGCCCGGCGCCGGCCCGGTGCCCGGAATGCCGCCGCTCGGCAGCTGGCCGAACCGCATCCTCGCGCGCCTGATCGACTACGTCCTGGTCCAGGTCGTCGCCATCCTGCTGGTGCTGCCCTTCGCCAGCCTCGGCGACCGCACCGGCTCGACCGGCGCGTTCTGGCTCGCCTGCGTCCTCTACTTCTTCTACGAGGGGATCATGCTCAGCCGGGACGGCCAGACCCTCGGCAAGAAGGCCATGAAGGTGCGCGTCGCCATGCTGGCCGACGGCAACAAGCCCACCGGGTCGGCCGCGTGGACCAGGGCCGCCGTCTTCATCGTCCCCGCGATCGTCTGTTGCGCCGCGCTGTGGTGGATCATCGACGGCCTCTTCGGCGTCTTCGACAAGCCGTACCGGCAGTGCCTCCACGACAAGGCCGCGAAGACCGTCGTGGTCTCCACGGCCTGAGCGTCGCCGCCCGCCACGACTGTGGGGGGACCGCCCGTCCGGGCGGTCCCCCCACAGTCGTTCCGAGGCGCCCCGGGCGTCTCCCGTCGCTACCGTTGCCGCGCGTACTCCCGGGAGGCGGCGGCGCCCGGCACACCCGGCACGCCCGCGGCGGCAGGTACGACGGGGCCCGGGTGCGGTGCCTGCCTCCGACGGGAGGCCGACATCGACAGGGCGGTGGCGAGCGTGCCGAGGGCCAGTGCGAAGGCCACCAGCACCGCGATCTCCAGGACGCCGGTGGCCCCCGAGACGATGAGGAGGGCCAGCGCGGCGACGACGACGGTGAGGGTGCCGGTGCAGATCTGAGCGACTGTGGGGCGCGGCATGGCGGTCGGTCCTTCGCACGTCGGGGGAATCGCGAGGAGGGTGGCGCGGTGTGCTGGAGTGGTGCGCTGGAGCGGTGTGTGAAGCGGCGTGATGCAGCTGAATAATCCCTACCCAGCTTGGGAGTTCACTAAGTTCACCCTAACTCGGCATATGCGGGGCACAGGGGGCGCACAGGCTCACCACCCGGTCGTCCGCGACCTGAGTACGGTGATCACCAAGCTCCGTCCGACCGCGGACGGCACCCGGACCGTAGGGAGAGACGTGCCCGTTCCCGCCGACTGGCCGACCACCGAAGCCGAGGCGATCGCCGAACAGCAGCGCCTACGGGCCCTCGTCGAACCGCACGGTCCCGCCCCGGGCCCCGGCGCGCTCGTGGCGGGCGTCGACGTCGCCTACGACGACGAGCGCGACCTCGTGGTCGCCGCCGCCGTCCTCCTCGACCACGACACCCGGAAGGTGGTCGAGGAGGCCACCGCGGTCGGCCGGATCGCCTTCCCGTACGTCTCCGGGCTGCTCGCCTTCCGCGAACTCCCCGCCGTACTCGACGCCCTGGCCGCGCTCACCCGCACCCCCGACCTCGTGGTCTGCGACGGCTACGGCATCGCCCACCCGCGCCGCCTCGGCCTGGCCAGCCACCTCGGGGTCCTCACCGGACTGCGCACCTACGGCGTGGCGAAGTCCCCCTTCACCTTCACCCACGGCACCCCGGCCCCCGAACGCGGCGCCCGGACACCCCTGGTGGATCCGAAGTCCGGCGAGGAGGTCGGCTGCGCCCTGCGTACCCGAGCCGGCGTCAAGCCCGTGTTCGTCTCGGCTGGTCACCGCATCGGGCTCGACGAGGCCGTCCGGAGCACCCTCGCCCTCAGCCCCGACTACCGCCTGCCCGAGACCACCCGCCGCGCCGATTCGCTGTGCCGCCGGGCCCTGACCGAGCTTCAGACGACGCATCACGAATGAGAGTGGACACGCAGGTCAACGGTGCCGGGGCCGAACCGCGGCAGAGGGGCCGTTCTGCCTGTCGGCACTATGTGTTAGACATAAGGGTTAGGGCTTGACTGGTGCCCTGCAGAGGGCCCGTTAGCCCGGGCCGGAAGCTGACAGGACATACAGGGTGTATGGGATGTACGGGGGAGGTACGAGGGCGTGAGCACGGGAACAGGTTCGAGCGGAGGCTCCGGGAGCGGGTACCGCGTTGAGGTTGAGAACCTGCGGGCCTTCGCCACGCAGGTACGCCGGCTGCTGGAGGAGTTCCAGCAGTACGCGGACGGCACGAAGGCACACGGGCAGAGCAGCATCGGCGGGAGCGCCTTCGGCAGCTTCGCCGAGGCGAAGGATCTCCACGCGCAGTACGGCGTCATGCAGGACGGCCTCCGCGACGTGATGAACCAGCTGCAGGAAGCCCTCGACGACGCGCACCGCAAGGCCGAACTGACCGCGGCCAACTACGAGGAGCAGGAACACGGCACCGCCCAGACGCTGAAGCTCGACACGGACGGCTGGTCGATCGCCAACCCGTCCGCCACGAGCACGGCGAGCGTGGGGCAGACCAGTGTCCAGGCCGGCAACCACACGGCGAACCCGGCCCGGCCCCGCCCGGTGGCCGGCGGCCACTCCAACCCACCCGTGCAACCGGGATGGTGAGCGTGGACGTCCTGATGACTGAGCTTCAGCTTCGGATCCACCGCGGGAGCGGGACGGGAGGCGCCCGATCATGAGCTACACCAACTTCACCAACTACAGCCACGGCACGCTCCGGGACATGGTGCAGAACATGAACTCCGGTGAGGTCATGGCCGCCAGCGACCCCTGGCGACGGGCGGCCGACACCCTCAAGGCGATCCACACGTCGCTCGGGTCGGCATCCGGAGAGGCCGCCCTCGACTGGGAGGGCTCCACCAGCGACGCCTTCTACGCGAAGATGACCAAGCTCTCCAACAGCATCAACAACACGGCCTCCTACGCCCACGACGCCGCCGAGACGCTGAAGCACATGGCCGAGGCGATCGACCTCGCCAAGAAGACCATGCCGGAGGAGCCCGGCCTCTGGGACCAGGTCACCGACGCCGTGGGCGACACCGCCTCCTCCGCCTTCGGCGGGGACGACGAGGACACCAAGACCGCGGTCAAGGACGAGAAGAAGGCACAGGCGGCTGCGGTGATGCAGACGCTGGCGATGAAGTACCGGGTCGCGAAGGACGTACTGAAGCCGCCGCGGCCGCCCGTTGACGACTCGCACGACATCCCCGCTCCTGGCGATCCCACGGGCGCCGCAGCCATCGGTGCGCTGATCACCGGAGCCGGCTTGGGGGCAGTCGGTTCCGCGGGCGGTTCGGGAAGCGGTGCCGGCGGACGGGTGTCGTCGCGGACCGTCGGCAGCAGCGTTGCATCGACTCCGACGCCTCCCAGGACGACGGCGACTCCTGCCCCCACGGATCCGGCCATCAAGGGCGGCTCAGCGCATCCCGTGGCCAAGGCTCCCGCACCGATCAGCTTCGGCCCGGGGACCGGCATCGACGGTGCCATTCTGACGTCCCCGCCCACAGGATCCGGAAACGGCCACATTGGTTCCGGGGGCGGAGGCAACGCTTCCGGAACGGGCACTACGGGTTCAGGAGGGATCTCCGGTGGGCTCGGCCACAACGGGATCGGTGGTGCCGGCTATGGCTCCAAGAGTGGAGTCGTCACCGGTGGGACAGGTGGCCTGAGCAGCGGTCAGAACAGGTCCGGTGCTGCGGGCAGCGGGATCGGCCGCGCGGGTTCGGGCTCAAATGCCCCCCGCAGTGGCAGCGCCTTCGGGTCCGGCGGCATGGGCGAGGGTGGCGGCCTGGGTTCCGGCGGCCGCTCCGGTGCGGGTGGCCGCACCGGAGGGAGTCTGGCCCGGCAGGCCGGTGGCGTGGCCGGTGAGGCCGGGCACGGCACTACGGGCACCGGCCGCAAGTCGTCCTTCACCGAGGGTGGGTCCGGCTTGGGTGCACGTTCCCGTGCCCAGGGCGAACAGGGCCAGGGCGGCCACGGCAAGGGCGCGCAGGGGCAGGGCATCCCGGCCGGCGACGCACGCCGTAAGAAGGACAAGGAGAACGGCGGCCGGCGTCCCGACTACCTCGTCGAGGACGAGGAGACCTGGGTGTCGGGCCAGCCCAGTAATCCGAACGTGGTGGAATGAATTCCCGTCTGCCCGAAGGACGGGTGGACGGTCCGATCTGACCGGTCGTCCCGCAGGTCTCGATCTGCGGGACGACCGCTTCGCTGAGTGGGGTGACCAGGCTTGACGACCAGCCGACCGGTGCGCGGCGCGGCCGTGCTCGCTGCAGGAACCCTGCTGTGGGGCATGGCCGCAGGCCCGGCCACCGCCGACACCATTCGTGACGGTCAGTGGGCTCTGGTGAAGTACGACGCGGAGACCAAGGTCTGGCCGGTCAGCCAGGGCGAAGGCGTGATCGTGGCGGTCATTGATACCGGGGTTGCTGCCGACCATCAGGATCTGACCGGACAGGTGCTCCCCGGCTTCGATCGGACAGGCGAGGCCGGTGAAGGCCGCGTCGACAAGGATGGGCACGGCACCGGCATGGCCAGTCTGATCGCAGGCCATGGCCATGGTGACCAGGCGGGCGTGATGGGTCTTGCACCGAAGGCGAAGATCCTTCCGGCGCGGGTCCCGCTCTCCGGGGTCGACAACAGTCGCGCTGCTGAGGGCGACGCGATTCCGCTGGCCATTCGGTTCGCAGTTGATCACGGAGCCAAGGTGATCAACATGTCCTTCAGCGGCGCAGGGGACAGCGAGACCCGCGATGCGGTCAACTATGCGCTGAGCAAGGACGTCGTCCTTGTGGGCGGTACGGGCAACGCCGGTAACCACGAGACCAGCGTGACCTATCCCGCGGCCTTCCCCGGCGTGATCGCCGTAGGCGCAGTGGATCAGGACGGCAAGATCTGGGCGAAGTCGAGCCCCGGCCCGGAGACGACGGTCGTCGCACCCGGGGTCGGCATCTACTCCGCGGGCAGCAAGTCCACCTCGGCCTATCGCACGGCGGACGGCACCTCCGACGCCACCGCCTACGTCTCCGCCATCGCCGCCCTCGTCCGGTCCAAGTACCCGAGTCTCTCCGCCGGCCAGGTGATCAACCGGATCATCAAGAGTGCGGTCGCGCCGCCCGACGGTACGCCGGTGCCCGATGACCACTACGGCAACGGGATCGCGTCGCCGTCCAAGGCGCTGGCCGCGAACCCCGAGGTGGACAACGGGCCGAAGGGCAATCCGCTCCTGACCCGGACCGAGCCGCATCCGCCGTCCTCACCCGAGCCCGTGCCCACGGGCGACGGCAAGCAGCCGGGGGCCAAGGTGGTCGGCGACGGGCTCGGTAAGACGGACAGCTCCGGGGTGCCGGTCTACGTGTACGTGCTGGCCGGTGCGCTGGGGCTGCTCGTGATCGTCCTGATCGTGTTCCTGGTCGTCCGGAGCCGGAAGAACGGCAGCGGCGGGCCGCCTCCGCCGCCGCCGGGTGCTGGCGGCCACCTGCCGCCGGGACCGCCGCAGCAGCCGTACGGGCAGCCGCAGAACCCGCAGTACGGCCAGCCGCAGTACGGCCAGTCCCCGTACGGGGCCGCTCCGCAGCAGCAGTCCCCGTACGGCTACCCGCCGGCGTCGCAGGCCCCGCAGCCCCCGCAGGGTCCCCCGGGAGGGAATCCGTTCCGCTGACGCGCCCACGGACAGGCGAATAGGCGCAGTGTTCCGGGGTCCTTCCGGTAGTCATGGTCATCCGTTGACTACCGGAAGGACCCCGTCATGTTGAGGAAGCAGCAGTTCCGTACCTCCGCCGTCGCCATCCTCGTGGCCGTGGCAGCAGGCCTGCTGGCCGGGCCCGCGCACGCTGCCGAGGCGTCGGGGCCGAAGAATCCGCAGGAGGCGGCGATCTGCGCGAGTCTGCTCAAGTGGGCGCTTCCCTCGTCCCCGGCCCCGACGTCGATCGACGCGGTCTGCACCGTGAAGGGGAACGGGGGCTGAGCCGGGTTGCTCCGCCGGCGACGTCGCCCCGGCCAACTATCGTGGCCGGATGGACTGTTACAGCTGTGACCGGGAGGCCGGCCTGGCCGGTCTCCCACCGCGTGAGCGGATCGCCGTCGACGAGCACTGGCGGGTGGCGCATGCGATCAGGACGGCTCATCCCGGCTGGCTCGTGCTGATGCCCCGGCGGCACGTCACCACTGTCGCCGGGTTGACGGACGCCGAGGCGGCCTCGCTCGGGAGCTGGCAGGTGAGGCTGTCCCGTGCGCTGGCCGCCGCCACGGGGTGCGAGAAGACGTACGTCGCGCAGTTCGCGGAGCAGGCGAGCTTCGAGCACGTCCACTTCCACATCGTGCCTCGTTCCGCGGACCATCCGTCGGAGCTTCGCGGGCCCCGCGTCTTCGGGCTGCTGGGGGCGGAGCACCCGGTCGGTGACGAGCAGATGGATGAACTGTCCCTGCGTGTCGCCGGGTTCCTCTGAGGGGGATCGAGGCTCCCAGGGGCAGCCGGCACACCGATGCCGCCGACCGGAACATCTCCGGTCGGCGGCATCCAGTGATGATGTGTCAGACGGCGCTGCAGGCAGCCCCGTTCAGGGTGAAGGTGGTGGGGACGGGGTTGGCGGCGCTGTAGCTGCCCTGGAAGCCGAAGCCGGTCGAGGCGCCCGCGGCGAGGCTGCCGTTGTAGCCGAGGTCGGTGGCCGTGACCGCTGCTCCCGACTGGGTGATCTTGGCGTTCCAGAAGCCGGTGACCTTCTGGTCGCCGCCGTAGGTCCACTTGAGCGTCCAGCCGCTGATCGGGGCCGTGCCCGTGTTCTTGACCGTGACGTCGGCGGTGAAGCCACCGGTCCAGGAGTTGGCCCGGTAGGCGACCGAGCAGGCGGAGGTGCCGGTCGGCGGCTGGGACGTCGCCGTGGCGGTCGGGGTGGCGGTCGCGGTCGGGGTGGTGGTCGGCGTCACGGTGGCCGTGGGCGTGACGGTGGGCGTCACCGTGGGGGTGGCCGTCGGCGGGGTGCTCGGGTCCGACGCGTTGGCGGCGAGCTGGTAGGCGACGTCCGGGGAGAAGGTGCCCGCGGCGGCGGCGCAGCCGTCGGCCTCGCCCGGCGGCTTCACCCAGAGGTAGGCGTCGATCGCGGCGTCGCCGGTGGCGGCGGTCGGGTAGTTGCCGATCGAGCGGCCGGCCGGGTCGCACCAGGCGCCGCCGCCCGCCGGACCGTTGCCGTTGCGGCTGGTGTCGATGACGGCGTGCAGGTTGCCGGGGTTGCCCAGGGCGGACAGCACCGACTTGCTGTAACCGACCTCGCCGCCGGTGGTGTTGAAGTTGGAGACGTTGGTGAAGAAGCCGTTGGCGTTGGCCAGGATGCCGGCGCTGCGCAGGCGGTCGGCCTGCGTGGCGGCGCTGTTCCAGGTGGAGTGGCCGCCGTCCAGGTAGACCTTCGCGTTCGGCGCGGCGGCGTGGATGGTGGCGCCGGCCCGCGAGAGGGAGGCGAAGCGGTCGGTCTGCTGCTGGGCCGACAGGCAGGTGGTGAGGGCGATCGAGTCCGGCTCCAGGACGATGAGCGAGGGGCCGCTGCCGAGGCCGGCCGCGAACTTGGTCACCCAGGCGTCGTACGAGGCGAGGTCCGGGGCGCCGCCCGCGGAGGCGCCGCCGCAGTCGCGGTTCGGGATCTCGTACACCACCAGTACCGGCACCTGGCCGGCCCCGGCGGCCGCCGTCGTGATCGCCCGAACGTCCGAGGTGACGGTGTCGGGGCGGTAGTTGGCGAACCAGATGCCCTGCGGCTGGCTGGCCACCCGCTTGGAGATCACCTGGGTACGGGAGTCGTTCGGGTTGGCGGCGACCCACTTCACGACCTGGGAGGCCGGGTCCTTGTAGAACTGGGTGCTGCCGGCCAGGCTGCCCTGGACCGCGGCCCCGGCACCGGTCTGGGTGGCCAGCAGCATCGCTCCGGCAGCCGCGCCGGCGGCCAGTGCCAGCAGGGCGGTGCGGCCGCGCCGGGCGCTCGCCGGGGGCTCTTCGGTGGCGCGGCCGCTGGGGGAGGAGGCGCGCCGGACGGGCTCGTGGGTGCTCATGGGTGTTCTCCGCGTGCTCTCGGGTGGGAGAGAAGCCAGGACGGTGGGGATGAACGTGGGAGCGCTCCCGCGATCGGGGTAGAGCGTAGCCAAGGGCGGGCTCCGGCGTAATCCCTGACGCACTAGGAGTTTTCCCGATCTCCTGCAGTGCAGGTCGGCATGACGTGGGAGCGCTCCCGCAATTCACGGCACGTACCACCCCGCCGCCGCTCCCTCCCTCACCGCCCCTCCCTCCCTCAACCGCTCCCGTCTTCAGAGCTTCCGGTACATGACCAACAATCCGACGTACCCCTTCTCGGAGTGCAGGAACGCCTCCGGCACCGTCGCGAGCACTTCGAAGCCCAGCGACTGCCAGAGCGCCACCGCCCGGGAGTTGGTCTCCACCACCGCGTTGAACTGCATCGCCCGGTAGCCGTCGGCCCGCGCCCGGTCGAGCACGTGGGCGGCCAGTGCCCGGGCCACGCCCCGGCCGGTGAAGCGGGGATCGACCATGAAGCCGGCGTTGGCGACATGCGCCCCGGGGCCACCCTGGTTGGGGTGGGTCTCGGCACTGCCCAGCACGGTGCCGTCCTCGTCGACGGCGACGACGGTGCGGCCGGGCGCCTCCTTCAGCCACATGGCGCGAGCGCGTTCCTCGCTGATGTCGCGGTCCCAGGTGAAGGTGTCCCCGGCGGCGACGATGGTGCGCAGGAACGACCAGATGGCCGGCCAGTCGGCCTGTGTGGCTTCGCGAATGAGCATCCGTCCAGGATGGCCGCCGTGCACCCCGTTCACCAGCGGATTTCTACCGGATGCCGACAGCACCCGTACCGCGGCACGGGAAGGCGGCTGGTCACGGCAGAGGCGGTGTCTGCCACGCGGCGGGCGGGCGGAAGTCGCACCACCGGGTCGTCGAACGGGAACTCCCGTGCCTGCGCCCGCCGGGCCGGCAGTGCGCCCTCCGCGCGGATCGCGACTGCCTGCTCGCCCGTCCAGTAGGCAGGGTGGCCGGTCTTGTCGGCGAAGGACTGCTCGTCCTTCACGCTCCGGTGCCGACAAGGATCCGGTGCCGTTGCCGCCCTACTCCGCCACCGCGATCTGCTCGCGGTGGTGGCGGGGCTCGGTGAGTTCGTCGACGACGGCGACGGCCAGGTCGGCCTGGGCGATCCGGGCGCCGAGCACCTGGGGGCCGCCGGACCGGTAGCGGCCGGTGCGTGGTGCCGCCCGGTCGAGGTCGAGGGGCGGGGTGACGACCACCCAGTCCAGGGCGGGGCCCGTGGCGCGCAGGATGTCCAGGGCGACGGCGTGGCCGAGCGAGAACGTCCGGTGGGCCTCCGGGAATTCGGGATCGTCGAGGATCCGGACGCCAGGTGCGGTCTCCAGGGTGGTGGCGAGACCCACGCTGACCAGGCGGCCGGTGGCGGCCCGTCCGAGTCCGTCGGCGAGGGCGGTGGTCGCGGCGAGGTAGAACTCCTGCGAGGGGACGCCCGGGGTGTAGACGGAGTTCACCGCGAGCCGGTGCCCGGCGGCGACGGCCGCCACGGCGTCGGCATCGGTCACGTCGCAGCGTACGAGGGTCACGCCCTCGGCGGTGAGGTCCGCGTGGCGGGTCTCGTCCCGGACGGCCGCCGTGACGGTCAGGCCGCGTTCGCTGGCCTCCGCGACGACGGCCCGTCCGACCTGCCCGCCGGCACCGAAGACCACGACGTCGGCGGCGGTCCGGCTGCTGGTGCTGCTCATGTTGGCCCTGCCTTCTCGATACGAACGGGGCTGCTGTCGACCGCCGTTGCCGAGACGGTAGACCGGGTGGTGCCGGTTACTTCAACGATATCGGCCGTCGGATCCGGCCGACGGAACCGACTGAGGGATCCGGTCGACGGTTGCGGCGCCCCCACCGGCCGGTGGACTACCGTCGTCGGTATGACGCAGAGCGCGATCGAACCGCTGACCCCGGACTTCTTCGACCCGTCCTGCCCGGTCGCGACGGTCCCCGTACTGGGCGGCCGGAAGTGGTCCTGGAAGGTCATGCGTTGCCTGGAGGGCGGCCCGCGCCGGTTCACCGAGCTGAAGGTGCCCCTGCGCGGGATCACGCCCAAGGTGCTCGTCGAGACGCTGCGCGCGATGGAACGCGACGGCGCGGTGAGCCGCACCGAATACGCCGAGCACCCGCCGCGCGTCGAGTACGGGCTGACGCCGCTCGGCCGTTCGCTGCTCGGGCCGATGGACGCGACCTGCGCCTGGACCCGCGAGCACCTCGCCCACCTGCTGGAAGCGCGTGCCTCCTACGAGGCGCAGGCCGAGGCAGAGGCCCAAGCCGAAGCCGAAGCCCGAGCCGAAGCGGCGCGGCCGACAGGCTGAGCCGGGCGCCTCGGGGGCTGGCGGCATTTCGGCGGACGGTGGCGGGAACGCCGCTGGTGACGGCCCTGACCTGCGGCCATCCTGGACGCATGACCACTGCAGACGACGCCGTCACCCGCGACCGAGCGACCATCGCCGACCACGTGACCATCGCCGGCCACGCGGCCGGCGCCGACCTGGCCATCACGCCGGACACCAAGGACTGGACCTGGGTGCTGGAGCGCGCCTGCCCCGACTGCGGGCTCGACACCCCGGCCGTCGTCCGCGAGGACGTGGCCGGACTGGCGCGGGCGAACGCCGCGGCGTGGGTGGCCGTCCTCGCGGGCGACGATGCGGAACTTCGCTGTCGGCCCCGCCCCGGCGTCTGGTCGGCACTGGAGTACGCCTGCCACGTGCGGGACGTCTTCCGGATCTGTGCCGTCCGGGTGGACCTGATGCTCGGCCAGGACGGCCCGCTCTTCGCCAACTGGGACCAGGACGAGACGGCCCTCGCCGAGCACTACGGCGAGCAGGACCCGAAGACGGTCGCGGCCGATCTGGTCGAGGCCGCCGAGGTCGTCGCGGTCCGGTTCGACCGGGTCTCCGGCGAGCAGTGGCAGCGCACCGGCACCCGCAGCGACGGTGCCCGGTTCACGGTCGAGTCCTTCGCCCGCTACCTGATCCACGACCCGCTGCACCACCTGCACGACGTCACCGGCACCCCGGCCGGGTCCGTTCGTTAGCGCTCCGACCGCACGAGATCGCTCTGGCCTGCCCCGAACGAGCCCGTATCCGCCGGGAGAAGGGCCCGCGCCGGGGCGGCCGAGCGATTGCCGATACTTCCTCCATGGGAAGCACGAGGCAGCCGTACCGGCGCACGATCGGGACTCCGAAGACGCTCGTCCTTTACCGCACGCCGGACCGGTGGCGGTTCGCCGTGTACTTCGAGGCACCCCGTGGCGTCGCCGACGGTGGTCTCGATCACCCCGAGCCCTCGTGCGAGCCCGAGACAGCGCAGGCTGCCCTCCACCTCAGGGCCGAGGAGCTGACCCACCGAGAGCTGGAGGTCTCGTGGCAGCCCACCGATCAGCCGGACTGGTGGACCGGAGTCGTCACGAAGGCCGGACCGCTGTCCGATGCCGACCACCGAGCCGGCCCCGATAGGCCCTCGGCAACCCGGTGAACCCGTGCGGTCTCGGGGCTAGCCCTCCCCGGGCCCCGGGCCGAAGGGGCGTGCGGGCAGGCCGTGCGGGACGGCCTCGGCGAGTACCTCCTCCGGCCCGTCGCCCGGCCGGACGGTCAGTACGAAGCGGTGCTCCGAGCCGTACCTGCGCGGCTCGAAGGCGATGTACGCGAAGGGGGCAGTGGGACTGCTCGCGCCTGCCAGGCGGGCCAACTCGCCCTCGACGGCGCGCCATTCGTCCTTGGGGACGTACTGGCGCATGATCGAGTGCCAGACCACGGTCAGTGCGCCGGGCTGCACGGTGACCGCGCGGAGGAACTCGGCCGCGCCGACGGCCCGGACGTCCACCGGGTGCTTGGCGGCCAGTTCCAGGGCGCCGGCCAGGCGGGCGGTGCGGGCGCTCTGGTCGGGCCAGACGTAGGCGCGCAGGGCGAGGGCGCCGTCGGGGGAGGCGGGGTCGATCGGGGTGAGGTCGCAACCGTGGCGTTCGGCGAAGTCGAGCGCGGGGTGGGCGGCGGCGGCCGGCGGCAGCCAGCCGGGCGGAGCGTCCTGCCAGGCGCCTCGGAGCTGGACGGGGGAGTCGGCGGGGCCGTGGGCGAAGGCGCCGGCGGTGCAGCGGAACCGGTCGGCCAGCAGGTTGAGTCCGGCGCTGGAGCCGAGTTCGAACAGTCGGACCGGGAGCGGCCCGGCCGGGAGCACCCGGAGCAGGCCGGTGATCAGCAGGTTGGCGCGTCCGACCTCGTTGGTCTGCGGGGGCCGGGTCAGCCAGTCCCGCACCCAGGGGAGGTTCGCGGCGACGGTGGAGCGGAAGGCAGGCCAGGCGGCCCCGGCATCCGCCGGCGTGAAGGCGCCGCCCGCGCTCGGGTAGTACACCGCGAGCGCGGGCGCGCGGCCGGTCAGCACCAGCGCGTGCACGCCGCCGAGCAACCGCAGGGCGATCGCGTCCGGGCCGGCCGCGTCCTCGTACCCGGCCAGCGCCCCGGCGCACGGGCCGCCCGCTGTGACGTCCTCGGCGGCGCGGTGCAGCAGAGCCTCGTAGAGCGGTGAGCCGAGCCGCCCGCAGGCGTCGGCCTGCTCCCGGATCTGGGCGGCCAGGTGGCCGCGGGAGGGCTCGCGGGCCGGTTCGGGGGACGATTCACGGGTCACGGCGACCTCCGGGCTACGGCTGCCGACGGGATCTCCGAGGGGCCTGGACGTGATCATCCCCGGTCGCGCGGCCCGTCATCCGGAGCACACGCGGTGACGGTGGTCACCACTCGGCGGGGTCGTGCAGCACCGCTCGGCGCAGCCGGCCGGCCACGTTGGCGGTGTCCGACCCCACGACGTCCGCGATCTCCGGCGCGGCGAGGCCGACCACGTAGTGGAGGATCGCCAGGTCCTCGTCCTGCGGGCCGGCCGGCCGTGAGTCGGACGGCACCGGGCCTGCGGTGCGCGGGCCGGGCGTGGCCGGGCCGGTGTGCAGCCGGGCGGAGACGGTGGTGCGCAGGATGTGCCAGGCCTCCGCCGTAGGGTTGGAGCTGACCAGCAGCTCGCGCCAGTGCGTCGCCACCTCGCAGAGCGCCTCCTGGACGCTGGCGGCGGCCTCCTCGGCGTCGGGCAGCCACACCCGGGCGTAGCTCAGGTAGCGCGGGCGGTGCAGCTCGCAGAAGGCCGCGTACTCCACGGGCATGGCACGCAGGCCGTCCCGGTCGGGCGGCGGCTCGAAAAGGCTGGTGTGACGGGTTGTCAACTCTGCCTCTCGGCACGGGAGATGTCGGGCGCGGGGGGTTCGTCCGCGCTCACTCTACGGGAAGCGGCCAGTGCACAGGGTAACCAATCGGATTGAAATCCCGGAATGTGACCGAGCCGATCCCGGACGGATGCCGTCCGCCCGGGCGGGGGAGCGGCGGGGGAGCACCGCGGCACAGCGGCGCAGGAGGCGTAGTTGCGAGCGTGTCGCACCTGGTCGGAGCCCGTACAACGGCAGTGGCTGCAAGGGAGTTGGTGTGCCACCTTAGGCCGTATGGAGGTCCACGCGCACCCTCACGAACACACCCACCCGCACCCGAATGGTCATGTCCACGGTCAGGGAAACAGCCACGGCCATGTCCAGGGTCAGGGCCGACTCCGGCACCGGCTGGGCCACCTGCTGCGCCCGCACTCGCACCAGGCGGCGGACAAGGTCGACGCCGCCCTGGAGGCCTCGGCGGACGGGCTGCGCACCCTCTGGGTCTCACTGGTGGTGCTCGCCGTCACGGCCGCCGCGCAGGGGGCGATCGTGCTGCTGTCCGGCTCGGTCGCGCTGCTCGGCGACACCGTCCACAATCTCGCGGACGCGCTCACCGCCGTGCCGCTGGGCATCGCCTTCCTGCTCGGCCGGCGCGCCGCCAACCGGCGCTACACGTACGGCTACGGGCGCGCGGAGGACCTGGCGGGGGTGGCGATCGTGCTGGCCGTCGCGGCCTCCGCGGTCTTCGCCGCGGTGACCGCCCTGGACCGCCTGCTCCACCCGCAGCCGGTGGGCCATCTCTGGGCGGTCGCGGGCGCCGCGCTGGCCGGCTGCCTGGGGAACGAGTGGGTGGCCCGCTACCGGATCCGGACCGGCCGCCGGATCGGCTCGGCGGCCCTCGTGGCGGACGGCGTGCACGCCCGGACGGACGGGCTGGCCTCGCTCGCCGTCCTGCTCGGCGCGGCCGGTGGCGGGCTGGGGCTGACCTGGGCCGATCCGCTGGTGGGATTGCTGATCACGGTGGCGATCCTGGCCGTCCTGCGCGGCTCGGTGCGCGACGTCGGCCGGCGGCTGATGGACGCCGTGGATCCGGGACTCGTGGACGCGGCCGAGCGCGGGCTGCGGGCGGTGGACGGTGTGCGGGACGTCGGCGCGCTGCGGATGCGCTGGATCGGCCACACCCTGCGGGCCGAGGCGGACGTGGTGGTGGACGGGACGCTGTCCGTGGTGGCCGCGCACCGGGTCGCCGTCGCGGCCGAGCAGGCGCTGATCCGGTCGGTGCCGCGCCTGCTGGGTGCCACGGTGCACATCGACCACGCCCCCGCCTGAGCGCCCGGCTCCCAGGGGGTGCGGGCCGGCCGTGCCCGGCGCCCGGCCCGTGGCTACGAGGAGCGGGCGGGCAGCTGCTCGCCCTGACTCCCGGCGGGCCGTCCGGCGCCCGGCGAGACGGGTTGCGGGAGGGCGTGCGAGACGCCCTGTGCGGCGGATTGCGAGACGCCCCGCGCGACGGACTGTGCGACGGCGCGCGCGGCCTGGGCGGCCTGCGCCGTGCGGTCCAACCGGTCGGCCGCGGTGGACCGTTCGGCCTGGGCGGGGAACCCCTCCACCGCCTGCCGCCGGGCCCGCGCCGCGGCCGTCGCGGCGCTCGCGGCGGCGGCCACCGCGGCGCCGGCGGCTGTGGCCCGGCGGTCCTGCTCGTGTCCTGCCGGGCCGGCGCCGTCCGGGCGGAGCTCGGTGCGGGTGGACGTCCGGTGCACGTCGGTGCGGACGGCGGCCGGGCCGACCGCGGCGCCCCTGGTGGGTCCGCCGGCCTTGGCGGCGTTCTCCTCGGCGCTCTGCCGGGCGGCGAGGTACGCCTGCACGACGGCCATGCCGTACACCGGCTGGATGAGCTGGTGGCCCTTGAAGAACGGCCGGGCGGGGGCGAAGCCGGCCGCGACGACGAGGTCGCGGATCTCGGCTATCTCCTCCTCGGTGCGGGCGGTGAAGCGGACCTCCCAGCCCTTTTTGTACGTATGACCCTGCTCGCCGGTGCGGCGGGCGAGGTCGGGCCGGCGGACGTATCCGGGCAGGCGGCCGAGGCGCAGCAGCGCCGCGCGAAGGCCGGTGGTGTCGTCACGTGACATGAAGCAAGGGTAGGCAATCGTGTGGACGGGAGTGACTCCCGCGGGGGGCTTCGGCGTATGGTCCTGGTCACTCAGGGTCAGACGCCCCGGTCGTTGGTCCGGACCAGGGCGCCCCGCGCGCGGGCGTCCCGCCGGGGCGGCCTCGGGCAGCGCCGGGCGGGGGCGTACGGGCTCGCCCAGCAGGTCAACCGTGGGGTCGCGTATTACGCCGAACGGGTGATGATATGAGGACTTTAGCGCGAGACGGTTCCGGTCTTGCGACGGTTGCGTAACAGTGCGTCAGGCAGCCGATGTCCGGTCCGGGCGTTGGGGATGGTGTCGGCATGAGCTACCGGATTCCATCGCCGCCCCCGTCCCTGGAGGAGCTGGCGAAGCGTCAGCAGAATGTCATCACCGCCGGCCAGTTGCGGGCGCGGGGTGTACCGACCCGGGTGGTCAGTGACCACTGCCGCCCCGGTGGCCCCTGGCAGCGCCTGCTGCCCAGGGTCTACCTGCTGCAGGAGGGCGAACCGACGCCCGAGCAGCGGATCTGGGCCGCACTGCTCTACGCCGCGCAGAACGGCCGCGAGGAGGGGCAGCGGGACGGCGCGGTGATCACCGGCGCGGCGGCCCTCGCCCTCTACGGCTTCGCCGCGGTGCCCCGGCTGCCCGCCCTCACCGGCGTCGAGGTGCTGGTGCCCCGCCAGCGTCGGCTGAAGGACGCGGGCGAGGTGCGGATCCGCCGCACGGCGCGGGAGTTGGAGTCGCACTCGGTGCACGGCCTGGCCTGCGCCCCGGTCGCCCGGGCGGTGGCCGACGCGCTGCGGGAGTGGACGGACGCGGGGGAGTTCGCGGTGGGCGCGGCCGGTCCGCACCTGGTCCGCGCCGTCCTGCGGGAGGCGGTCGCCCTGCCGCAGGGCCGCTGCACGGTGGCGGAGCTGCTCGCCGAGCTGATCGAGGCCGACCTGCTCGGCGACCTCCTGATCCGGGCCGCACTGGACGAACTGCTCGCCGCCGAGCGCGAGTCGACGATCGAACGGCTCGGCCTGCTGCTCGGTGAACTGCAGCTGCCCGCCCCGTTGGCCGGCCCCGAGCTGCGGATGCGCGGCGGCACCTACATCGCCGTGCCGGACCTGTACTGGCCGCAGGCCGGGGTCGCGGTGGAGGTCGACGCCGAGCTGCGCTGCGTCAGCGCCGGGGAGTCGGCCTGGGCGCGCGGGGGCAGGCACCGGCTGGAGTACGTGGGTGTCCGGGTGGTGCAGCTCTCGGGCCGGCGCCTCGCGGCCGAACCCGAGACGGTCGGTGCCGAACTGCGCGAGGCCCTCGCCCTGGGCGGGACGGACCTGGTGGAGCTGGTCGCCACCGAGCGGTGAGCGCGGCCCCGGCCCCGGCGGTCGGCCGCCCGACGGCCGGCTGTCCGATCGCCGGCCACCGCCCGTCCGCCGTCCGCCCGATCACCGTCCGCCCGACGGCCGGCTACCGGCCGTCCGATCACCGGTTACCCGCCGTCCGCCCGACAGCCGGCTACCCACCGTCCGTCCGATCACCGGCTACCCGACAGCCGGCTACCCGCCGTCCGGCTATCCGACGACCGGCGAGCCGACGAGGGTGACCCCGGCCGCCCGGAGCTCCTCCAGCGCCGCCGCCGTGGTCTGCGGGGAGACGCCGGCCGTCAGGTCCAGCAGGACGCGGGTGGCGAAGCCCGCGCGCACGGCGTCCAGCGCGGTCGCCCGGACGCAGTGGTCGGTGGCGATACCCACCACGTCCACCTCGGTGACCTGGCGCTCGCGCAGCCACTCCGTCGCGCCCCGGTTGTTCTCGTCGAAGCCCTCGAACCCGCTGTAGGCCGCCGAGTAGGCGCCCTTGTCGAAGACCGCCTCGATGGCGCCGGAGGTGACGGAGGGGGCGAAGTTGGGGTGGAAGCCGACGCCCTCGGTGCCGGCCACGCAGTGCACGGGCCAGCTGGTGACGTAGTCCGGTTCGGCGGAGAAGTGCTCGCCCGGGTCGATGTGGTGGTCCCTGGTGGCCACGATGTGGTGGTAGGCGGGGGCGGACTCGGCGATCAGGTCGGTGATCGCGGCGGCCACTTCGGCGCCCCCGGCGACGGCCAGGCTGCCGCCCTCGCAGAAGTCGTTCTGCACGTCGACGACGATCAGTGCCCGGTGCATGGCTTGCTTCCTCGGTGGTGAAAGAAGTGGAGAGGTGATGGAGGTGGTGGCGGCCGGAGTGGGGCAGTGCCGCTGCCGTGTGGCCGGCTGGTGGCAACTCTAGGGAGAGACGTGCGCGGGCGGAAGTGCTGTGGGCGCGGACGCCGTGGCTCCGCGCCGCCTCCCGGGCGTCGTCAGGCCGTCCGTTCGGTCGTCAGCACCGGCTCGCCCTTGGAGAGCTGGGTGGCGGACAGCGGCAGCGCGGCCCGGGACCGGATGTGGCGCTCCCGGGCGGCGGCCAGCGGCTCGCGCCCGACGCTCTCGCCGGCCACGACGAGCGGCACCTGGAGCAGGTGCCCGGCCAGCTCCTCGGGGACGGGGCCGGTGCCGACGACCTCGGCCTCGGCGACGCCGTCGGCGTCCGGCCGGCGGGCCGCCCACTTGCGGCCGCCGACGCTGCTCTTGGCCCCGGCGGACCGCTTGGCCACCGGGATCAGCGGGCCGCCGGGGGTGCTCTCCCGGGCCACGAGCTTGTAGACCATCGCGCAGGTCGGGTGGCCGCTGCCGGTGACCAGGCTGGTGCCGACGCCGTAGCCGTCGACCGGGGCGGCGGCCAGCGCGGCGATGGCGTACTCGTCGAGGTCCGAGGTGACGATGATCTTGGTCTTGTGCGCGCCCAGGTCGTCCAGCTGACGGCGGACCCGGTGGGCGAGCAGCGTCAGGTCGCCGGAGTCGATCCGGACGGCGCCGAGCTCGGGGCCGGCCACCTCCACGGCGGTGCGGACGGCCTCCTGGAGGTCGTACGTGTCGACCAGCAGCGTGGTGCCGCGGCCCATCGAGGCGATCTGTGCGGTGAAGGCGTCGCGCTCGCTGTCGTGCAGCAGGGTGAAGGCGTGCGCGGCGGTGCCGGTGGTGGGGATGCCGTAGGTGAAGCCGGCCTCCAGGTCCGAGGTGGCGGAGAACCCGGCCACGTAGGCCGCGCGGGCGGCGGCCACGGCGGCGCTCTCGTGGGCGCGGCGGGCGCCCATCTCGATGCACGGGCGGGTGCCCGCGGCGGAGGTCATCCGGGAGGCGGCGGCGGCGATGGCGGAGTCGAAGTTGAGGATCGACAGGATCAGGGTCTCCAGGATCACCGCCTCGGCGAAGCTGCCCTCGACGGTGAGCACCGGCGAGCCGGGGAAGTAGACCTCGCCCTCCGGGTACCCGTGGATGTCGCCGCGGAACCGGTAGCCGGCCAGGAACTCCAGGGTCTCCTCGTCGACCACGCCCTGGGCGGACAGCCAGTCGAGCTGCGGGGTGGTGAAGCGGAAGTTCTCCACCGCGTCCAGCACCCGGCCGGTGCCCGCCGTGACGCCGTAGCGCCGGCCGTTCGGCAGGCGGCGGGTGAACACCTCGAACACGGAGCGGCGGTGGGCTGCTCCGCTGCGCAGGGCGGCCTGCAGCATGGTGAGCTCATAGCGGTCGGTGAGCAGCGCGGTCGAGCCGGCCGCGCGAGAAGTGGCGTCCATGAGGATGATGCTACTACCACTTAGCGTCAAAGTGACGATTTCTCTTCCGGTGTTCTTCGGGTGTTCTCGCGGGCGGTCCGGACGGCGTCCGCACGGGTGTCCGCGCGAGGTCTCCGGCGGGGCGGATTCAGGTGTTTACCCACGTTCTGCGGCTTCTGCGCCGATCTGTGAGGATCGCGGGGCGGAATCGCCCACGGGTCCCCCGGATGGCAGCATGGGGAGACGAGGGAGCATCCGGAACGCGTACCAGGAGGAGAACCAGCGGTGAGTGTCGCGCCCGTCGAGATCGAGCGCCCGGAGGTCGAAGGCCTGCCGGTGGCGGAGCCGGACACACCGTGGGTGACGATCGTCCACAACGACCCGGTCAACCTGATGAGCTACGTCCAGTACGTCTTCCAGGCCTACTTCGGCTACCCGAAGGACAAGGCCCGGGAGCTCATGATGGAGGTGCACACCAAGGGCCGCTCGGTGGTCTCCAGCGGCTCGCGCGAGGAGATGGAGCGCGACGTCCAGGCGATGCACGGGTACGGACTGTGGGCCACCCTCCAGCACGACTGACGGCGGTGCGGGCCTTCGCCCCGGCGCCACGGCGCGTCGCGGCCCCGGCCGGGCGGGCGCCGATCCCACGACGAACAGACGACGAGACGGGCTGACCGATACAGATGGCTGGGTTGTTCGAGAGTGCCGGCGACGGTGGTGCGGCGATCGCACTGGACGAGCTGGAGGCATCCATCCTGCGCTCGCTGGAGGTGCAGATGCTGGAGCTGATCGGGCCCGGCCCGGGGCAGGGCAGTGACGACCCGCTGGCCGCCCTGTTCGCCGAGGGCCCCACCGAGGCGCCCGCCGACCCGGCGCTGCTGCGGCTCTTCCCGGACGCCTACGGCGAGCCCGGGCAGCCCGCGGACGCCGACACCAGGGCCGCCGCCGCCGAGTTCCGCCGCTACACCGAGGTCGACCTGCGGACCCGCAAGCGGGACGACGCCCTGCATGTCGTCCGGGCCCTGGACGGCCTCGGCGGCGACGGCGGGGTGCTGAAGCTCGGGCCGGCGGACTGCCTGCACTGGCTCGGCGCGGTCAACGACCTCCGGCTGACCCTCGCGGCCCGGCTGGAGATCACCGAGGAGGACGAGCAGGGCCTCTACAAGCTGTCCGACAGCGACGAGCGCAAGCCCCTGGTGATGGCGTACCTGTGGCTCGGCGGCATGCAGGAGTCGCTGCTGGAGGCGATGGCCGGCTGACCGCCGCCACCCCGGGATCATCCTTCGACCCCCTGTCCGAATGTCGGACAGGGGGTCGCTGCATTCACGGGTGAACCGGGCGAAACCATGACATCGCATGCTCAAATATCGCTCAGATGCGCACCGCTCAGCGGTCACCCCGTGGTACGACTTCTGCACCCCACGAGACCCAGGACGGTGCACCATGGCCGAACAGCTCTACGACGAACTGTCCGATCCCAAGCCGGACGAGGAGGGCTACGCCCGGGGTCTGGGCAGTCGTCAGATCCAGATGATCGCGATCGGCGGGGCGATCGGCACCGGCCTCTTCCTCGGCGCGGGCACGGCGATCTCCAAGGCCGGGCCCAGTCTGATCCTGTCCTACGCGGTGGCCGGCGTGGTGATCTTCGTGATCATGCGCGCCCTCGGCGAACTCCTCACCTACCGGCCGGTGTCCGGCAGCTTCGCCGAGTACGCCCGGGAGTTCCTGGGCCCGTTCGCCGGCTATGTCACCGGGTGGACGTACTGGCTGTTCTGGGTCGTCACCGGCATGGCCGAGACCACCGCCGCCGCCGTCTACGTGCGCTTCTGGGCCCCGGACATCCCGCAGTGGATCAGCGCTCTGGTCTTCCTGCTGATCCTCTACGCGGCCAACCTGATCTCCGTGAGGCTCTTCGGCGAGATCGAGTTCTGGTTCTCGATGGTCAAGGTCACCGCCATCATCGGCATGATCCTGATCGGCGTCGGCGTCCTCACCCTGGGCTTCAGCGACGCCGGTGACACCGCGTCAATCACCAACCTCTGGCAGGACGGCGGCTTCTTCCCGAAGGGGATCGGCGCCACCGTGATGACCCTGCAGATCGTGATGTTCGCCTACCTCGGCGTCGAGCTGGTCGGCGTCACGGCGGGCGAGAGCGAGGACCCGCAGCGGACCCTGCCGCGCGCCATCAACACGCTGCCCTGGCGGATCGGGCTCTTCTACATCGGCGCACTGGTGGTGATCCTGTCGCTCGTCCCGTGGACCGAGTTCCAGCCCGGGGTGAGCCCGTTCGTCGCCGCCTTCGGCAAGGTCGGCATCCCGGCCGCCGCCGGCATCATCAACTTCGTGGTGCTCACCGCCGCGCTGTCCTCCTGCAACTCCGGCATGTACTCCACCGGCCGGATGCTGCGCGACCTCGCCCTGCGCGGCCAGGCCCCCGGTCTGCTGACGAAGCTCAACGGCAGCCGCAGCCCGGCGTTCGCGATCACCGCCTCGACGCTGCTGATGGGCCTCGGAGTGCTCCTCAACTACGTCGCGCCCGGCAGGGCGTTCGAGTACATCACCTCCGTCGCCACCGTCTGCGGGCTGTGGACCTGGGCGATGATCCTGATCTGCCAGATCCGCTACCGCCGGGCCTGGCAGAACGGCCACCTCCCGCCGCCCACCTTCCGGGCCCCCGGCGGCGTCTGGAGCAGCTGGTCCGCGCTCGCCTTCCTCGCCGTGGTGCTCGTCCTGATCGCCTTCGACAGGAACAGCCGGATCTCGCTGTACGTCTTCCCCGCCTGGGCCGCCCTGCTGGTGATCGGCTACCAGGTGCTCAGGCGGGTCCGGCCGGAGGCCGTGCACGGCACCGCGCACGACCACCTGCACGCCCGTGACGGCGGCTGAGACCCCGTCCGCGGCCCGGTCGTCCACCGGCCGGACCGAACGCCGGACAACCGGCCGCCGCCGGGCCGGGCGTCGCTATCCTGGCCGCATGCTGACCATCACCCGAGAACTGCACGACGCGATCGTCGCCCACGCCCGGGCCGACCACCCGGACGAGGCCTGCGGCGTGGTCGCGGGACCGGCCGGAAGCGGACGCCCGGAGCGGTTCATCCCGATGCTCAACGCCGCCCGCTCGCCCACGTTCTACGAGTTCGACTCCGGTGACCTCTTCAAGCTCTACCGGGAGATGGACGACCGGGACGAGGAGCCGGTGATCGTCTATCACTCGCACACCGCCACCGAGGCGCACCCCTCGCGCACCGACGTCTCCCTCGCCTCCGAGCCCGAGGCCCACTACGTACTCGTCTCCACCGCCGAGGGCAACGAGCCCGGCGACCCCTTCCAGTTCCGCTCGTTCCGCATCGTGGACGGGGAGATCACGGAGGAAGACGTCCAGGTTGTCGAGGCCTACCGGCCCTGACTCGCACCCCACCTGGATCCGGGCCCGCCGACCGCTGCCACAGCGGTC
>NZ_JBHUWW010000042.1:0-58164 GCF_042669755.1 Kitasatospora sp. NPDC057223
GCGCCGCGGGCGGCCGCGCCGCGCCGCCCCGGCTCCTGCCGGCGGCGGCCGGCGAGGACGGCGGCCGCGGGCCGGCCGGCGCACGCTCCGGCGCGCCGGCCGCGAAAGCCGCCGCCGATCGGGAAATTCACCTCGGAGAGTGACCCGGGTTATCCACATGCCCCGGTTGTCCACAGGAATTGGGATCCGGCTTGTGGGGATTTTCGGTGAAGGACACTCTCAACTCGTGCCGGTCGATTCCGTACGGTGCATCGGTGTGAAGGGAGTGTGTGCCATGAACGAGACGCTGGTGACAATGCTCGGAAATGTCGCGTCGGCGGTGAGCTACACGCAGACGACCGGTGGAGTTCCGGTGGCGAACTTCCGGCTGGTCGCCACCGAGCGGCGCTACGACCGGGTGAAGGGCGAGTGGGTCGACGGTGACACCCACTGGGTCACGGTGGTCGCCTGGCGGTGGCTGGCGGCCAACCTGGTGAGCTCCCTGAGCAAGGGCGATCCGGTGGTGGTGAGCGGCCGGCTGAGGATCAGGGAGTGGGAGGAGGGCGAGCGGCGCCGGAGCTCGGTCGAGATCGACGCCCGTTCGGTCGGGCACGACCTCAGTCGCGGTACCTCGGCGTTCCGTTGGGCGGTGCGGGCCAGGGCCGAGCCCCTGCCCGGGGCCGGGGCGGAGAAGGAGACCGGTGCGGCGACGCCGGGCGGGGCGCCGGCCGAGACCGCGGTGCCCGAGTGGATCGTCGCGGCGGTGGAGGCCAGGCGGGCCTCCGTCGGGGCGGGCCGGGAGGCGGCGGGCGGGCCGCTGCCCGAGGGGGAGGCGGCCGTCGTGTGACCCGCGGTCCGTTCGGCGCCGTTGCCAAGTGCTGTCATCCGGATACTTCTTGACCTAACGAAGGCGCAATTCGGATCGGCCGTTGAATCACCGTGATCGCCTGGCGGGCCGTCAGCAGATGAGGGCGATCAGCAGGTTGATAACGATACAGATACGGTATCGTCCTGATTCGGTACGGTGGTTTGCGCGCCCTCTCGGCTCAATAGGATGCCTCTGGTTCACACAAGTGCAGCGGCGCCTCAGGGGGCGTGTCAATGCAAGGCGGGCCGCCTTCGGCATGGCCCGACCCGGAGGGATCACTGATGTTCCACAAGCAGGGGTGGATTCTCCCCCGCATAGCTACTGTCATGCTCACATCCAGCCTCGTGGTGGGTGGAAGCGTCCTCGCCACCGGCTCGGCGACGGCTGCCGACGGTTCGGGCGCGGGCGTCAGCGCCGTCCTCCAGCCGGCCATGGAGAGCGAGGAGATCTCGGTCGAGCCGGGCCGCTCGGTGCAGGGCGGTCTGTTCACCCTGAAGACGGCGAACGGCACCATCCAGACGTACTGCATCGACATCGACCACGGCGTCGACACCGAGGACAAGGTCGAGTACCAGGAGGCGGACTGGAAGTCGAGTTCCCTCGGCGCGGCGAACAAGGCCGACGCCGCGGCCAAGATCCGCTGGATCCTGGAGAACTCCTACCCGAAGGTCACCGACCTCACGGCGCTCGCGAAGACCGTCGGTGCGGCCGAGCTGACGAAGGCGGACGCGGCGGCCGGCACCCAGGCGGCGATCTGGCAGTTCTCGGACGGCAAGAAGCAGGCCACGCCGAAGAACGCCAACGCGAAGAAGCTCACCGAGTACCTCGTCGGCGACCGCAACAAGGGCATCGCCGCCGAGCCGAAGCCCTCGCTCGCCCTCACCCCCGAGAGCGTCGCGGGCGCCCCCGGCAGCAAGCTCGGCCCGTTCACGCTCAACAGCAGCGCGGACGAGGTCAAGCTGGCCCTGTCCGGTGACACCGCCGGCAAGGCCGCCCTGGTGGACAAGGACGGCAAGCCGCTCGCCGCCCTGAAGGGCCCGATCGCGAAGGACACCCAGTTCTTCCTGGACGTCCCCGCCGACGCGGCGGACGGCTCCGCCACCGTGACGGCCTCCGCCACGACCGTCGTCCCGACCGGCCGGGTCTTCCTGAGCAAGGGCTACACGGCCAAGAAGCACAGCCAGACGATGATCCTGGCCGGCTCCGACACCCTCGCCGTCAGCGACAGCGCCAAGGCCGCCTGGACGAAGGCCAAGGGCGCGCTGCTCACCGCCACGTCGAAGGTCGACTGCACCCAGAACGGCGTCGAGGTGACGGTCACCAACACGGGTGACCAGCCCGCCACCGTCACCGTGCAGCCGGGCAAGGCCGTGAGCGTGCAGCCCGGCAAGCCCGTCAAGGTCCTCGTCCCCGTCGCCGAGGACACCGCCTACGACATCAAGGTCACCGGGCCGAACGGCTTCGCCCAGGAGTTCCAGGGCGTGCTGGACTGCAAGGTCGCCAGCGTCACCACCCCGTCGGCCTCGCCGTCCGCGAGCAGCAGCCCGTCGGCTGCCGTGACCGCGAGCCCGACCCCGTCCGCGACCCCCGTCGCCACCTCCTCCGCGAGCACCCCGGCGGCCGCCGTCGCCACCAGCGCCCCGGCCGGTCCCAGCCTCGCCCAGACCGGTGGCAGCAGCGCCACCCCGGTGATCGCCGGTGTCGCCGGAGCCCTCGTGGTGGCCGGTGCGGCAGCGGTGTTCGTGCTGCGCCGCCGCGGCCGCCACGGTGGCGCCGCAGCCTGAGCCGGCGCCCCGCGGCGGAAGCCGTAGCCCGGCCCACCGGTAGGGCGTGACCGCCCTGCGCGACCCGACGGTCCGGTCCCCGCACCCCGCGGGGGCCGGACCGTCGGCCGTCGTACGCAGCCGTACGGCGTCGCGTGCGGAGGCCGGCCGCTACCACGGGCGTTCGGGAGGCCGTGCCCGGTGCGGCACAATGGAAGGCTGCAAGCCGAATACTCCCGACGACGCCGGAGCGATCTCACGTGGCGGAATTCATCTACACCATGCGCAAGCTGCGCAAGGCCCACGGCGACAAGGTCATCCTTGACGACGTGACGCTCAACTTCCTCCCCGGGGCGAAGATCGGTGTCGTTGGCCCCAACGGCGCCGGTAAGTCCACGGTGCTGAAGATGATGGCCGGCCTTGAGCAGCCCTCGAACGGTGAGGCCTACCTCTCGCCCGGCTACTCCGTCGGCATGCTCCTCCAGGAGCCCCCGCTCGACGAGACCAAGACCGTGCTGGAGAACGTCCAGGACGGCGTGCGCGAGGTCAAGGGCCAGCTGGACCGCTTCAACGAGATCGCCGAGCTGATGGCGACCGACTACTCCGACGAGCTGCTCGACGAGATGGGCAAGCTCCAGGAGAAGCTGGACCACTCCAACGCCTGGGACCTCGACGCCCAGCTGGAGCAGGCCATGGACGCGCTGGGCTGCCCGCCCGGTGACTGGCCGGTCACCAAGCTCTCCGGTGGTGAGCGCCGCCGCGTGGCCCTCTGCAAGCTGCTGCTGGAGGCCCCCGACCTGCTGCTCCTCGACGAGCCCACGAACCACCTCGACGCCGAGTCGGTGAACTGGCTGGAGCAGCACCTGGCCAAGTACGCCGGCACCGTCGTGGCCGTCACCCACGACCGGTACTTCCTGGACAACGTGGCCGGCTGGATCCTGGAGCTCGACCGCGGCCGCGCGATCGGCTACGAGGGCAACTACTCGACGTACCTGGAGGCCAAGCAGTCCCGCCTCAAGGTCGAGGGCCAGAAGGACGCCAAGCGCGCCAAGCGGCTCAAGGAAGAACTCGAGTGGGTCCGCTCCAACGCCAAGGGCCGTCAGGTCAAGTCCAAGGCCCGCCTCGCCCGGTACGAGGAGATGGCGGCCGAGGCCGACAAGATGCGGAAGCTGGACTTCGAGGAGATCCAGATCCCGCCGGGCCCGCGCCTGGGCAGCATCGTGGTCGAGGTCAACAACCTCTCCAAGGGCTTCGGCGACAAGGTCCTGATCGACGACCTCAGCTTCACCCTGCCGCGCAACGGCATCGTGGGCGTCATCGGCCCGAACGGCGCCGGCAAGACGACCCTGTTCAAGATGCTGCTCGGCGAGGAGACGCCGGACAGCGGCTCGATCAAGGTCGGCGAGACGGTCAAGGTCAGCTACGTCGACCAGGGCCGCGCCAACATCGACCCGAAGAAGACCCTCTGGGCCGTCGTCTCCGACGAGCTGGACTGGATCAACGTCGGCCAGGTCGAGATGCCGTCCCGCGCGTACGTCTCCGCGTTCGGCTTCAAGGGCCCGGACCAGCAGAAGCCGGCGGGCGTCCTCTCCGGCGGTGAGCGCAACCGCCTCAACCTGGCGCTCACCCTCAAGCAGGGCGGCAACCTGCTGCTCCTCGACGAGCCCACCAACGACCTGGACGTCGAGACGCTCTCCTCGCTGGAGAACGCCCTGCTGGAGTTCCCCGGCTGCGCCGTGGTCATCTCCCACGACCGGTGGTTCCTGGACCGGGTGACGACGCACATCCTCGCGTACGAGGGTGACAGCAACTGGTTCTGGTTCGAGGGCAACTTCGAGTCGTACGAGAAGAACAAGATCGAGCGGCTGGGCGCCGACGCCGCCCGCCCGCACCGGGCCACCTACAAGAAGCTGACCCGGGGCTGACCGCCCGCACGGGGGCGCCGCCGCTCGGCGGTGCTCCCCTGTGACAACGGCCCGGCAGACCGGCCCTGAGGCCGGTCTGCCGGGCCGTTGCCCGTACGCTCGTAGGAGACCGGCGGGGTATCGGAAGTTTGAGGAGAACACTCGTGGCACGCCACATCTACGCCTGCCCACTGCGGTGGTCCGACATGGACGCCTTCGGGCACGTCAACAACGTGGTCTTCCTGCGCTACCTGGAGGAGGCCCGGATCGACTTCATGTTCACCCAGGCCGCCGAGGCCGGCGCCGGGGAGTTCGCGGGCGGTTCGGTGGTGGCCCGCCACGAGATCGACTACAAGCGTCCGCTGGTGCACCGGCCGACGCCGGTCACCATCGAGACCTGGGTGACCAAGATCGGCGTCGCCTCGCTGACCGTCTCGTACGAGGTGAAGGACACGGCCGAGGACGGCACCGAGACGGTCTACGTCCGGGCGTCCACCGTCGTCGTGCCCTACGACCTGCAGGCCGCCCGGCCGCGACGGATCAGCGCCGTGGAGCGGGAGTTCCTGAGCCGTTTCACGGACGTGCCGGAGCCCGTTGCCGTTGCCGCGGCCTGACCGCGCCCTCCCTTTGCCGAATCCAGTACGGCTGCGTCGCGCGGCCGAGCCCTGCGCGCGTGCAGGCACCGCCGATCCCGGAGTGAGCCCCCGTTGACCAGTCATGCCCGTCTCCTCCTCGCCGACGCCGGGGAGGCCGCCGACCTGGCCGCCTTCCTGGTGCGGCTGCTGCGCTTCGACCGGGCGGCGGCGGTGCGGTTGCAGGCGGTGTCGGGGAGCGGTGCGCAGGCCGCCGGGCAGGACGTGCTGGCCGTCTTCGGGCGGCTGCCGCTGGGTGGTTCGGGTGCGCTCGCCGTCCGTACCGCGCGGCTCGCCGGGCTGGACGCGCCGGTCGACCGCACGGTGTCGGCGGGCCGCCTGCTGGAGGACATCGACGAGAGCGCGAACGCCGTCACCCTGCCCGCCTCCGTCACCGGCCCGGCCTGGGCCGGCCTGTTGCCGCCGCGCACGGGCTGGCGGCTGGTCGCCGAGCCGCCGGCGTTCGAGGTGGTCCCCGAGTTGATGGCGGGCGTACGGGAGTTCAAGGAGCGCAGTGCGGCCGTCCCCGAGCCGCACCGCACCCGCGCCGTGCTGGACGCCCTGGCCGACGAGATCTGGTCCCGCCCGCTGACCGCGGCGCCGGAGCTGCCGTTGCGGGCGGCGCACGCCTCGTACGTGATCGGGTTCCTGAAGCCGGCCGCGCCGCTGACGGTGCACCGGGCCGGCGGGTGGCTGCGGTTGAGCGCGCCGGCCGGCTCGGTCGCCGTCCGGAGCGCCGCGGCGCCGGGGGCGGGCCTCGGCCTCAGCCCGCTGCGGGGCCGGTAGCCGGCTCAGCCCTCGCTGTTGATCATCGAGGCGGCGGCGTAGGTGAGGTAGTCCCAGAGCTGGCGCTCGGCGTCGGGGGCCAGGCCGAGCTCGTCCACGGCCGTGCGCATGTGCCGCAGCCAGGCGTCGTGGGCGGCGCGGTCGACCTTGAACGGCACGTGCCGCATCCGCAGCCGGGGGTGGCCGCGCTGATCGCTGTACGTGCGCGGGCCGCCCCAGTACTGGATCAGGAAGAGGGCGAAGCGCTCCTCGGCGGGGCCGAGGTCCTCCGGGTACATCGGCCGCAGCAACTCGTCCTCGGCGACGCCCTGGTAGAAGCGGTGGACGAGTCGCCGGAAGGTGTCCTCGCCGCCGACCGCGTCGAAAAAGGTCTCCTCGCTGAGTGTTTCACGCCCGGTTTCAGTCACCTGACCATGGTCGCAGACGGCACAGGGGTCGTACACCAGGACTTTCGGCGTACGTCCGCGCCCGCGTCCGGGGCGCCGGGCTCGGTGCCGTGCGGTCCGGGCATTGCAAAATACATCCAGGAAGGTATATTTTACGGGCGTCGACGGTGATCCACGAGGTTGCCGCCCGCAACGGCCGTCCGCTGATTCGGCGGGCCGGGCCCCGCTCCCGCGTCACGGGCGATCCGCCCGATGTGACCACTCCGACTGCCGCCCTCCGCCGGACGGCGCGCCATCGCGCGCCCGCTCCCGGGGCAGGGGTCCGCGGTCAAAACAAACCTTCTGAACGGTTTATTTATACCCTCGGCCGAGCTTCGGCCGACCCTTGGCCGACAGTACGGCGGGCCGACAGCACGGCGGACGGTGCGGCGACACGGAGGAAGCGATGCGGCACGGCAAGCGGGCGGGGGCGCAGCGGTGATCGACCTGAGCTGCCTCGGAGTCAACGCCCCTGGACTACAGATGTACCACCACCTGCTGGAACACCCGGACCAGGCGGAGCCGGCCGCGCCCGGACTGCCGGCCGAGGAGGTCGCCGCCGCCCTCAGCGGGCTGGCCGAGAACGGGCTGGTCCGCCGGGTGGAGGGGGACACCGGGCACTGGACGGTGATCGACCCGGCCGTCGCCGTCGAGCGGCTGATCTCCCGGCGCTTCACCGAGCTCAACGAGGAACTGCGCCGGGTGACGGCGGTGCGGGCAGCCATCCCCGAACTCATCGACCTCTTCCGGAGCGGCCGTGCACAGCCGCCGCCGATGGACATCGAGCGGATCGAGGGGCTGGCCGACATCCGGGCGCGACTCGACGACCTGGCGTTCTTCGCCCGGCACGAGGTGCTGGCCCTCCAGCCGTCCTTCTCGCCGGGGCTGATCGCGTTCTGCCGGCCGCTCGACCTGCGGTGCCTGGCCCGGGGCCTCTCGCTGCGCACGGTGGTCTCCCGGGAGGCCGCGGAGAACCCCGTCACCCGCTCCTACCTCCAGGAGGTCGTCGGCCTGGGGGCGCAGGTCCGGGTCGCGGACCGGTCCATGGAGCGGCTGGTCTGCTACGACCGCGCCGTGACGGTGGTGCCGGTCGACCCGCAGGACTCCGCGCGGGGAGCGCTGGTGATCCGGCAGGCGGGCCTGGTCACGGGCATGGTCCGGCTGTTCGAGGAGATCTGGTCCTCCGCGCCGGAGATCGCCGACTCCACCGGTGCGGCCGTGCTCTCCGAGGCCGAGCGGCAGGTGCTGAGGATCCTCTGCGAGGTGGAGAAGGACGAGGTGGGGGCCCGCCGGATGGGGGTCTCGCTGCGGACCTTCCGCCGGTACGTCGCGGACCTGATGCAGCGGCTGAACGCCGCCAACCGGTTCCACGCCGCGATGCTGGCCAAGGAGGCGGGCTGGATCTGAGGCGGGCCGGATCTGGGGTCGGCCGGATCCGAGGCCGGCTCGCCGTGAGGGGGCCGGATCCCGGGGACTGCCGGAGTGCTGCGCCTCACTCCCAGCCGTTGCCGGACTCCACGGCTCTGTCCGGGTGCGCGCTGCTGGTCTGGAACACGTTCATGTCTGCCTCCGTCGGCTCCGGTCGCCCGGGCGCAATCCCGGGGCGGATTCCCCGGACCGACCAATCTGCCAGCCGGAGCGTCCCGCCCGGGCCGCCGGCGCCGCCAGCATGCTGCACGCCGGTTGCAGCATGCTGCCAGGCGCCGGACGCCGGGCGCGGCTCACGACCCTCCGTCGCCGGACAGCCGCCAGGCCCGCAGGGCCGGGTCACCGAGCGCCCGGGCGACCGCGCTCCGCAGTGCGGGCTCGTCCGGTGCGTAGCCGTGCAGCTCCACCTCCGCGCCGTCGGTGCTGCGGTAGTCCGTACGCCACCGGGCGGGGAGCTGCGCGAGCAGCCGGGCCGCGGCGACCGGTGCGGCTTCGGCGTCGCGGGCGCTGTCGGTCCGGATCCGGACGGTGCTGGGTGCGCCGGGGGCGCCGGGGCGGGCGAGCAGGCGCCCGGCGACGACGGGCAGCAGGTCGTCCAGGCCGGAGCGGTAGAAGTGCCCGCCGGGGAGCTCCACCTCCTCGAAGCCCCGGTCGGTCAGCGCCGACCAGCCGGCCACCAGTGCGGCGTCCACCAACGGGTCCTCGGCGCCGCGCACCGCGAGGACCGGGCAGCCGACCGGTTCGGGCCCGGCCGGGCGGTAGCGCGCGGCCGCCGTCACGTCGGCCTGGAGCACCCGCCCCACCAGCCGCCGGGCCAGCGGACTGGCCCGGACGACGGCGGGCAGTCCGCCCAGCGCGTCGACCCGCTGCCACAACTCCTCGTCGGTACCGATCAGGTCGGCCGCCGTCGAGTACAGCCACGGCGGGGCCGAGGCGCTGAGCACCAGGAACTCCGGCGCCCGCCCGTCGGCCGCCGCCCTCGCGGCCCAGGCCGCGCCGAGCAGTGCGCCCATGCTGTGCCCGACCACGGCCCAGGGCACGCCCGGCTCGGGGGTGTGCTCCCGGGCCAGTTCGTCCACCAGCGCGGGCAGTGAGGTGAGGGGTTTCTCGGCGATCCTGGTTCCCCGGCCGGGCAGCTCGACCGGCACGGTGTCCAGCGGCAACCCGGCGGTGCGGGCCCGCAGTTCGTCCGGCCAGGCCCGGAAGACGCCCGCGGACGCGCCGGCCGGGGGGAGCAGGAACAACCTCACGCCGGGACCACCTCCCGGGCGAGCAGGGCGGCGGCCACGCTCGCGTGCTCCGCCGCGACCACCCGGCCGAGCGCACCGAGCAGTGCGCCGTCCTTGATGTCGTTGCCCAGCTGGGCGGCCCGGCACAGCATCTTGAGCATCCGCCAGGCCTTCAGGGCCTCGTTCAGCGCGGCGACCAGGTGCTCGCCGCGGTCGGGCAGCACCTCCCACGGCTCCGTGGTCCGTCCGTGCGCCTCGACCAGGGCCAGGTAGGCCCGTTCGATCATCAGCGCCGTGGTGTAGGAGTTGGCGAGCTGGGCGTAGCGCCGGGTGGCGGGGCCGGCCAGGTCGCGGGTGAACTCCTCCCGGTAGGCGTCGATCTCGGTCGCCAGCCGGGCCCGGTCCGCGAGGAAGCCGGCCATCGCGCGCTGCTCGCGGGCCGCCACCGTCCCGTCCGCGAGCCGCTGCCGGGCGAGGTCGCCGACGTTCAGGCGGTAGAGGGTGTCGTGCTTCTCGTACACGTGGAAGAGGTTGGAGCGCACCGCCTCGACGAACAGCCCGCGGTCGAAGGTCAGCGCCAGGGTGCGGACACCGACGTTGTCGATGCCGGTGTAGGTGTCCCGGTCGAAGTCGATGACCGTCACCTTGTGGCCGTTGGTGCGGTGCTCCTGGAGGTAGTACTCCTGGAAGTGCTCGTGGTAGTAGCTGTCCACCCGGGCTATGCAGTGGCCGTGTTCGCGCACGGACGCCCTGATGGTGGCCTCCAGGTCGCCGTCCACCGGCAGGTGGTACTTCTCCACGCCGAACTCCTGGAGCAGGACGACGTCCCGGGCGGCCTCGCTGTCCAGCAGGTTCCGGCAGGTCAGGCCGCCCCAGTCGGAGCGGATCCGGGGTGCGCCGGCGACCAGCAGGAACGCGGCGAAGAGCCGGCTCGGCAGCAGCTGGGCGAGGCTCACCACGTGGCAGTCGTAGTAGACGCTCTCCACGGCCTCCCACCGCAGGCCGGTGGTCTCGGACTGGTGGTCGGTCTGGCCGGCGTTCATGCGGGGCTCCCGTACTGGAGGACGAGCGTGGCGGGGGAACGGAAACTGAAACCCTCGACGGGGTCGGGGCGGGACTCGGCGAAGCGCAGGCCGGGGCAGCGCTCCAGCAGGATGCGCAGCGCGGTGGTCACCTCGGCGAGCGCCATCCGGCGGCCCATGCACTGGTGGCGGCCGGCTCCGAAGGACAGGTGCGGGTTCGCGGCCCGCCGGGGGTCGAACACGTCGGGGTCGGTGAAGACCTCGGGGTCGCGGTTGGCGGAGCCGAGCAGCACGGTGAGCAGTGACCCGCGGGGGACGTCGGTGCCGAGCAGTTCGCCGCCCGCCCAGATCCGGACGGTGCTGTGGATCGGCGGTTCGAACCGCAGCGTCTCCTCGACGATCCCGTCGAGCAGGGCGGGTTCGGCGTAGGCCTGCCGGAGCAGTTCGGGGCGGCTGCACAGGATGTGCAGGACGTTGGCCAGCAGGCGGTTGCTGGTGTCGATCGCGGCGGGGATCAGCAGGCCGATCTGACGGACGATCTCGTCGTCGCCGACCTCGGCTCCCTCGGCGGTGGCCGCGAGGAGCTGCCCGATCACACTGCCGTCGGGGGCCGGGCGCAGCTCGTCGAGCCGCCGGTGCAGCAGGGCGCGCATGCCGGCCCAGGCGGTGACGGCGCTGCGGCGGCGCTCGGGCGTGGCCGAGTCGAAGTAGGCGATCACCGCGTCGGTGCAGGACTGGAACGCGGCGACGTCCTCGGCGCGGACACCGATGATCCGGGACATCACCCGGATCGGGACCTCGTTGGCGAAGTCGGCGACGAAGTCCGCGCGGCCCCGGCCGGCCAGTGCGTCGATCACGCCGTGCACGGCGCCGGGGACGAGTTCCTCCAGGTGGCCGGGTACGGCGGGGGCCGCGAAGCTGCGGCCGGTGAGCGAGCGCAGCCGGGCGTGCTCGGTGCCCTCCACGTCCATCACGGTACGGCCGAACAGCACCCGTGAGGCGCGGAACGGGCTCTCGACGGAGGCGTCCTTGTGCCGCAGCACGGCGCCCACCGCCCGGTGGGTCGTCACGTAGTAGGTGCGGTCGGTCTCGGAGCGGACCAGCGGGCCCTCGGCGCGCAGCCGGGCGTACGCCGGGTACGGGTCGAGGCGGAACTCGCGGGAGTCGAGGCCCTGGTCGGTGATCGTGGCGGTCGCGGTGCTCATCGCCCGGCCCCCTCGGCGGTCGCGACGAAGCGCAGGCGCCAGTAGTCGGCGTACCAGCGGCCGTCGCGGAGCAGCTCGGGCGCGGCCAGTTCGCCGGCCCGGCGCAGGACGTCCTCGCGGTCGGCCCCGGGGACGTGCTCGGTCAGCGCGCTGCCGAACATCCGGAGCCAGTCGACGACGCCCTCGGGGCAGTCGTCCAGGTCGGTGGGGCGGGAGAAGTGCTCGATCAGTTTCACCCGGAAGCCGTTGGCCTCCAGCAGCGCGGCGTACTCGGCGGGCTCGGGGAAGTACCACGGCACCCGCATGCCCGCGGCCAGGCCGCGTTCCGCCAGGGCCCGGCGGAGCGCGTCGATGATCCCGGCGACGTTCCGCGCGCCGCCCATCTCGGCGACGAAGCGGCCGCCGGGCCGCAGCGCGGCCCGGACGGCCCGGACGACCTCGTCGGGCCGGGTCATCCAGTGCAGGGCCGCGTTGGAGAAGACCGCGTCGACGGGGGTGGTGACCCTGAAGTCGTGTCCGTCGGCGAGGGTGGCGGCCTGCTGGAGGCGGGTGCTGGCGGCGACCACCATCTCCGGATCGCTGTCCACCAGGACGACGGCGGCGCCGCGGGCGCGGATCACCTCGGCGAGTTCGCCGGTGCCGCAGCCCAGGTCCAGCACGGTCTCGCCGGGTTGCGGGGCGAGCAGTTCGACCACCCCGCCCGCCAGGCGCGAGACGTAGCCGAACTGGGCGTCGTAGCGGCCGGTGTCCCAGGGGGACGGCCGGCGGGTGAGTTCCTGGGTCGTCGTCATCATCCTCGTCCGATCTGCATCAGCATGAGTTCGTCGGTGCCGCCGGCGAGCGCGAGGCCGAGGCCGTCGCGGAGCGCGCGTTCGGCCGGGTGGCCGGTCCGGTACCCGTCGGCGCCGGCGAGCTGCAACGACTCGTCGGCCACCCGGCGCAGCAGCACCGAGGCGCGGTACTTGCACATCGCCGCGTACGCGGCGGTGCAGCTCCCCTCGACCAGCAGCCGGACGCCCTGGAGGGCGGCGGAGCGCACCTCGGAGACCTCGGCGGACAGTTCGGCGAGCAGGAAGCGGACGTGCTGGTTGGTGAGCAGCGGGGCGCCGAAGGTCCGGCGGCGGCGGGCTCCCGCCACCGCGTCGTCCAGGACGGCGGCGGCGATCTCGGTCATCCGCACGGAGAGCATCACCCGCTCGTGGATCCAGTGCCGCATCAGGGTCAGCAGGCCCTGCCCGGCGGGCGCCAGCACCTCCAGGACGGGGGCGTCGTCCAGCACGATCGAGCCGGTGAGCCCGGTGTGGCCGGAGCCGGCCAGCGACTCGACCCGGACACCGCCGCCCGCGACGGCGACCAGCAGCAGCGCGGGGCCGCTGCGCGGGCCGGTGGCCTGCTCGGGGTCGTCGGCCAGGACCAGCAGGAGGTCGGCGAACGGCGCGTTGCTGATGAACCACTTCTGGCCGCTGACGGTGAGCCGGCCGTCGACCCGCCGGACGGTGGTGGACAGGCCGGCCAGGTCGCTGCCGCCGTCGGGTTCGGTGGCGGCGAGCGAGATGGTGGTGGTGCCGTCCAGCAGGCCGTCGAGGTGGGCCGGGTGGTGGGCGAGCAGGCGGGTGCCGACCTCCAGGTGGGTCAGGACGGCCGCGCCGGGTGCGCCGTTGCCGGCCCGGGCGAAGGCCGTGTGCAGCTGGATGGCGCGGCCCAGCGCCAGGCAGAGCGGGCTGCGGCCGACCCGGCCCTTGTCCGGCCAGGCGTCGCGGAGCAGTCCGGCCGCGCCGAGGGCGGCGATCAGCTCCCGGACGGGCGGGGTGGCGGGCTCCTCCCAGCGTTCGGCGGCGACCAGGCCGGGGTGTGCGTCGATGAAGGCGACGACGCGGTCGGCGTAGTCCTGGTCGGGGTTGGAGGCGGGCTCCCGGCGCAGGTCGGGGTCCGGATCGGGATCGAGGTCCACATCCACATCCAGGTCCAGGTCCAGGTCGAGGCCGGGGTTCGGGAGGGAGGTCCGGGTGTCAGTCATCCCAGCCTGCCAGGCTTGCGAGGGTGGTCATCATCATTTCGTCCGATCCCGTGGAGATGGAGAAGAGGCGGGCGTCGCGGAACGCCCGGTTGACCGGGCTGGTCGCGAGCTGGCCGGCGGCGCCGTGCAGGTGCAGGCACTCGCGGGCGACGGTGCGGGCGAGCCGGCTGGAACGGAGTTTCACGGCGGCCGACACGGAGCGGTGCTCCCCGCCGTGCTGCCACCGGTCGATCGCCGTGTACGCGAGCTGTCGGGCGCTCTCCACCTCCGCCTGGAGCCGGGACAGCCGGAACGCGACGTCCTGCCGGGTGCCGATCGGTGCGCCGAAGGTGCTGCGTTCGGCGAGCCGTTCCTGGGTGCGGTCGAGCAGCCGGGAGCTGATCGCCAGCGCCCGGCAGGCGGAGATGATCCGCTCCTGCTCGAACTGCCGGAGCTGGACGACTAGGCCGAGCCCGTGCCCGCCGAGGCGGTGGGCCTCGGGGACGAAGACACCGTCGAACTCGACCGTCCCGGCGACTCCGGCGGCGCGCAGCCCGAGCGTCGGCGCGCCGGGCAGTACCCGTACGCCGTCGACGTCGGCGGGCACCATCAGCAGGACGTGGCCGAACGGGCCCTTGGCCTCGGGCAGCCGGGCGAGCACCGCGAACGCGTCCGCGTACAGGCCGCCGACCACCCAGCGCTTGGTCCCGCTGAGGACGTAGCCGCCGTCGGCCGGGGTCGCGGTGGCGGCGACCGAGGCGACGTCCGACCCGGCGCCTGCCTCGGAGACGGCGTGCGCGAGCACGCCGGTGCCGGCCAGGGCCGGGCGCAGGAACCGTTCGACGGCCTCGGGCCGGCCGCTGTCGGCGATCATCGGCGCCACCATGTCGGCGTGCACGGTGACGGCCATGCCGACGCTGTCCGAGGAGAGTCCGCCGAGGCACTCGGCGAAGACGGCGTGCTCCCAGGCGCTGGCGCCCCGGCCGCCGAGGGCGCGCGGGAAGCGCATCCCCAGCCAGCCGCGGCCGGCCAGGCCGGTCAGCACCTCGCGCAGCGGGAAGCTGCCCGCCGCCTCCCAGCCGGCGATCCGCGGTTCCACCTCGGTGGCCAGGTGGTCGGCGAGCTCGCGTCGCAGCTCCTCCTGGGCCGGGGTGAACCAGCCGGTCCGGATACCTTGCAGCGTCATCGGGCACCCACCAGTTCGCGGAGCCGCACGGTGTCCGGCTTGCCGGTCGACAGTGCGGGGAAGTCGGGGAGGAGGACGAACTCGCGCGGCACCATGTAGCGCGGCAGCAGGCCGGCCACGTGTGCCACCAGCTCGTTCTCGGTGGCGGCGGCCCCGTCGCGGAGCCGGACGGCGCAGATCAGGGCCGCCTCGCCCCGCCGGTCGGGGGCCGCCGTGACGAAGGCCTGGGCGACGGCCGGGTACGACTCGACGGCGCCGCGCACCTCGTTCAGGTTGATCCGGTAGCCGCGGACCTTGACCTCGTCGTCGGCGCGGCCGGCGAACGCGATCACACCGTCGGGGTGCAGCTGCCCCAGGTCGCCCGTCCGGTAGTGGCGCACGCCGTCGACGTCCAGGAAGGCGGAGCGCTCCTCCTCCGGGCGGTTCAGGTAGCCGGTCATCAGCTGCGCCCCGGCGACGAGGATCTCGCCGGGCCCGCTGTCCGACACCCGGCCGTCGGCGTCGCGGAAGGCGATCCGCACACCGGGCAGCGGCCGGCCGATCGGGTAGGGCTCGGTGCGGCCGGGCTCGCGCCGGGCGATCGGCTGGGCCACCACCAGGCAGGTCGCCTCGGTCGGGCCGTAGCCGTTGACGACCTCGGCGTTCCCGGCGGCCGACAGCCAGGCCTGGACGGTCGCCGGGTTGAGGATCTCGGCGCCGGTCATGATCCGCCGCAGGCTGCCCAGACGCCGGCCGGTCAGGCCGTCGCCGTGCTGGGCGAGCAGGGTGAGGGTCGAGCCGACCGCCGCCATGTGGGTGACCTGCTCGCGTTCGATCAGGTCCAGCAGCAGGCCGGGCAGCGGGACGGCCGGGCCCAGGTGGACGGTCGCGCCGTGGACGAGCGGCAGCAGCAGGTCCACCACGGAGACGTCGAAGTGCAGTGCGGAGGTGTTCAGGCAGACCGAGTCCGGGCCGATCCCGAGCAGTGGGCCGACGGCGTCGAAGAACGCGTCGAGCGCGCGGTGCGGGATGCAGACGCCCTTGGGGCGGCCGGTGCTGCCCGAGGTGTAGAGCACGTACGCGAGGTCCTCGGGGCCGGCGGGCGCCTCCGGCAGGCTGTCCGCCGGGGTCGTGGCGAGGTCCTCCACGGCCAGTACCGGGGTGGCGGCGAGGTCGGCGGCGAGCTGTTCCACCCTGGCCCGGGCGGTCAGCACGGCGGCGGCGCCGGCGTCCTCGACCAGGGCGCGCCGGCGGGCGGCGGGCGCGGACGGGTCCAGCGGGACGTACGCGGCTCCGGCGAGCAGCACGCCGAGGATCGCGGTGACCGCGCCGGGGGTCTTCTCGCCGTGCACCGCGACCCGGTCGCCGGGGCCGATGCCCCGCTGCCGGAGGGCGGCGGCGACCCCGCGGGCCTCGTTGTGGAGCTGCGCGTAGCCGGTCCGGCGCCCGCCCGCCGCGAGGGCGCAGCGGTCGGGAGCGTTGCGGGCGTGCTCGGCGAGGGCCCGTAGAAGGGTGCCGGTCACCGGGTGCTCCGCCGCGCGACGAGGTCGATCAGGGCGGTCAGGCTCTCCAGGGCGTCCAGGTCGTCGGCCTCGGCGCCGAACTCGACCCCGAAGTCGCCGCTCAGGCGGATGGTCAGCTCGACGGCGTCCAGCGAGTCCATGTTGAGGGCGCGCATGAAGTTGTCGTCGCCGGCCAGCTCGGCGCCGACCTCGCGCTTCTTGATCGTGCCGAGGGTCCGGATCAGGCTCTCGCGGACGGTGTCGGCCAGCAGGGTGCTCATGTGGTTGCCTTCGTTCTCTCGGATCGGGTGGAAAGGACGGGATTGGTGCGGACGGGAGTGCTGGGGACCGGAGTGGTGCGAACAGGGGTGGTGCGGAGTTCGGCCGGCTGCGCCCTGGTGCGGCTCTGGGACAGCACCGTCCAGGCGACGGCGCCGGTGACCAGGGCGGTGCCCGCGAGGGCGCCCCGGGTGAGGTGCTCGCCCAGCAGGAGCCACCCGAGCAGCACCGCGATGGCCGGATTGACGTACGCGTAGGTGCTCGCGAGGCGCTGGTCGACCCGGGCCACCAGCCAGGTGTAGGCCCAGAACCCGACCAGCGAGCCGAGCAGGACGAGATGGCCGCCGGCCAGCCAGAACGTCGGACCGAAGGTCTCCGGGTGCACCCGCCCCCACTCGCCGCGGCCCGCGGAGACCGCCAGCAGCGCCAGGCCGCCCGCGATCATCTGGACCGCCGCGCTCAGCGCGGTGCCGGCGGGCGGAGCGGTGCTGCGGTCGGGCCGGCCGGCCAGGTGGCCGGCCGCCGCCCAGACCGCCGCCGCCGCGAGCACCTGGAGCGAGGGCAGCAGCGGCCCCCGCTGGAGCCCCAGCAGCAGTGCGACGCCGGCCAGGCCGGTGACGACCACCAGCAGGTCGGTGGCGGCGGGGCGGTGGCCGGTCAGCCACCGGACCACCAGCAGCCACAGCGGTACCGTCGCGAAGCAGACGCCCGCGGCGGCCGAGGCCAGGTGCTGTTCGGCGATGCTCACCAGGCCGTTGGCGACCAGGAAGTGCAGGACGCCGAGAGTCGCGAACCGGCCGGTGCGTCCGCGCAGCCGCGGCCCGATGCCGCCGCGCCCGCGCGAGCCCCAGGCCACCGCCGCCAGCAGGACGGTGCCCGCGAGGGTGAACCTGACGCCGGCCGTGAGCAGGGCGGGTGCGGCCCGCACCACCACCCGGATGCCGAGGTACGTCGACCCCCAGAGCACCCAGACGGCCAGCAGGGCGGCGGCGACCTGGAGCCGCCGTGGTGCGGGTCGGGCCGGTGTCACCGGCGCTCACCCAGGCTGTGGTCCAGGTAGCGGGCGGAGGAGTTCAGCCGCCACAGCGCGCCCCGGGTCATCCCGCGCCGGGCGGTCGGGTCGGCGGCGGCGGGCTTCACCACGTTGGCGAACCAGCCGCTGGCGTGGTGCGCGTCGACCCCGATGTGCAGCTCGTGGTAGACGATCGCCGGGTCCGGCAGGGCGAGGCGCCGCCAGGCGTGCAGCACCTGCGAGAAGCGGTCCGGGACGAGCCATTCGGTCATCGCCAGGAAGCCGACGGCCTCCGGGAACAGGTGGCGGTAGCGGCAGCACAGCACGGCCAGGTTGCCGCTGAGCAGGGCCTCGGCGGAGAGCCCGCCGGTCAGTTCGGCATCCGTGATCCCGAACGAGTCGATGATGCGGCTGAACAGCAGCGTGTGCACCTGGGCCGGGTCGCCGTTGCCCATCTCGTCCCAGTAGTTGGCGGCGATCTCCATCTTCTCGCCGCCGCTGGTGCCCAGTTGCATGAGCGCCAGCAGGTCGTCGAAGCGGGCGTCGACCGCCGACTCCTGCACCACGTATCTGCGCAGGTCGGCCGGCGTCGCCTCGTTGCGGATGAACTCGTGGTAGTACGGGTGCTTGAACGCCCGGTGCGCGCGGGTGAGTTCCTTCAGCCAGGGGACGTACCCCTCCTGCCCGTCCGGGACGGCGGCCAGCACGGTCGCGTCCAGTGCGGCGTCCTCGGCCGCCATCGTGTCCAGCTCCAGGCGTCGGGTGACGGCGTGCAGGACGACGGACCCCTCCGCGCTGTCGCCGGACGGGAGTTGCAGGTGCAGGGCGTAGATCCGGGAGAGCAGGTACTGCTGGGCGAAGAAGGCGTCCTCGTCGCCGGCCGCGCGCAGCACGGCGAGCGAGGCGATGACGTCCAGCAGGGCGGCCTGGGTGGCTGGGTCGCCGAAGGCGTCGTCCAGCTCCTCGGCGGTGCGGGCGAGCCAGGGGGTGAAGCGGTCGACGAACGTGCGGGGCGCGTCCGTGCCGATCCGCGGGATCCGGACGGCCGGCTCCCCGGCGGTGATCGTGGCGGTGGCGGTGGGGGACATGGTGCTCCTTGTGGATGAGGTGGTCAGACCGCGTTCTTGCGGGCGGCCCGGCGCAGGAAGACCGCGATCAGGACGAGGCCCAGCACGGTCACGGCGATGTCCACCGCGACGCCGAGGCGGATGCCGCCGAGCAGGGCGAGGGCCGGTGCGGTCGTGGAGCCGTAGCCGGCGGCCCCGGCGGCGACGATCGAGCTGAGCAGCGGGATGCCGAGGGTGAAGCCGATCTGCTGGGTCAGCGTGGTCAGGCCGGTCGCCAGGCCCTGCTCCTCGTCCGGCAGGCCGGAGGTCGCGGTCACGTTGAAGCCCACGATGGCGGTGACGTTGCCGTAGAAGCCGATGCCGAGGACGGCCAGCACCACGATGAACCAGTGCCGGTCGGTGCCCAGGAACAGCAGGCCGACGTTGGCCGCCGCCTGCACGACGAGCCCGCCCACCAGGGTGGCCTGGCTGCCGAAGCGGCCGATGATCCTCGACGCGCCGAGGCCGGCGACCACCGCGGCCACGCCGGGCACCGCGAACGCGAGGCCGGTGGCGAGCGCCGAGTAGTGCAGCACGTCCTGGAGGTAGAGGGTCATCATGAAGATGACGGCCGTCTCCATGCCGAACGCGAGGAACCCGCCGAGGTTGCCCCACTTCACGGACGGGCGGTTGAGGATCCGGACGGGTGCCAGCGGAGCGGCCGCCCGGCGCTCGATCAGGTAGAACGCGGTCAGCAGCACGGCCGAGGCCAGCAGCGGGACGAGCGCGGACGGGTCGCCCCAGCCGTACGTGCCGGCGGCGGTGAAACCGTAGGTGAGGGCGAGCAGGCCGGCCGTCACGGTGACGGCGCCCGGCACGTCGAGGCGGACCTTGTCGGGGGTGCGGCTCTCCCGGATCACGGCGGGGGCGAGGACGAGCACCAGCAGGGCGATCGGCAGGTTGAGCAGGAAGGCCCAGCGCCAGGTCAGGACATCGGTCAGGACGCCGCCGAAGAGGGCGCCGGCGGTGAACCCGCCCGACAGCAGAGCCCCGTTGAGGCCCAGCGCCCGGGAGCGCAGCGGCCCCTCGGGGAAGGAGGTGGTGAGCAGCGACAGTGCGGCCGGGGTGGCCATCGCGGTGGCCAGGCCCTGGAGGACGCGGGCGGCGATGATCACTTCCTGGCTCTGCGCCAGACCGCCGAGCAGCGAGGCCGCCGCGAGCAGCGTCATGCCGGTCAGGAACAGCCGGCGGCGGCCGAGCAGGTCGCCGAAGCGGCCGAAGAGGAGGGTGAAGCCGGCGGCGGGCAGGGCGAACGCGGTCGCCACCCACTGCAGGTTCTCCTTGGCGAAGCCGAGGTCGGCGCCGAGGGCGGGCAGGGCCACGTTGAGGATCGAGAAGTCGACCGTCAGCATGAACTGGGTGCCCAGCAGCAGGGTCAGGATCAGTTTGTGCCGGCGGGTCATCCGGTCGGCGGGTGGTGCGGCGGGTGGGCCGACGGCCACCGGGGATTCGGCCAGGAGTGTCATGCGGGTGCTCGCTTTCTCGGCAGAGGTCCGTACGGGACGGAGCCCCGGCGGCCGCCCACCGGACATGACGTGACGTCAGTTCGGTGATGGGGGTGGCGGTTCGCCGGTACTCGATGCCGAGAACAATGCCTGCGCGGCGGGGCGCCTCCCAGGGGTTGCGGGTGCAGCAAGATGCAGGGCGCACGGCAGCAACCTGAGACGCGGCACCCGGCCGGGGTGCCGGCGGCCGGTGGCGGGCACGGCGAAGGGGGCGCCGTCCGGTCGGACGGCGCCCCCTTCGGTGGAGCAGGATCAGGCGTCTTCCCAGCGGAAGAACCGCGAGGCGATGGCGGTCATCACGGCGGCGAAGAGCAGCAGTCCGCCCATCGTGGGCAGGGCGTCCAGCAGGCCGCCGCCGCGGGTCAGCACTGACTGGGAGGCGGTGACCAGGTGCTTGAGCGGGAAGACGTCGGAGAGCGTCTTCAGCCAGCCCGGCGCGTCGTCCAGCGGGAAGAACGAGCCGGAGAGGAAGGACATCGGCAGCACGATGATCTGCGAGATGCCGTTCGCCGCCTCCTCGGTCTTGGCCAGCGAGCCGGCCAGCAGGCCGATCGACATGAAGGCGAGGGTCGCGCAGACCACCAGCGGCACGATCAGCCACCAGCTGCCGCTGAGTTTCAGCCCGAAGTAGGGCGTGGTCGCGACGAGCAGGAAGACCGCGGTCTGGGTGAGGGCGGTGAGCACGCTCACCGCGACCCGGGAGGCGACGATCGCGGCCGGGTTCACCGGGGCGAGCCGCAGCCGGCGCAGCACCTTCTTCTGCCGCCAGGAGACCAGCGTCAGCGAGGCCCCGAAGACGGCGCCGGTGGCGATGGCCCAGCCGAGCAGGCCGGGGGTGAGGAACTGGATCGGCTTGAGGGAGTTGTCCTCCACCTGGGCGGTGTCCAGGGTGAAGGTGGCGGGCCTGCCGCTGGCGGCCAGGTTGGCCTGCTGGACGATCGCGTTGACGATGCCCTGCACGCTGCCGGCCCGGACCTGGTCGGCGGCGCTGAAGCGCAGCTCGATCCGGCCGTCGGGGCCCTGCTGGACCAGTGCGTCCAGGTCGCCCTTGCGGACCTTCGCGAGCGAGCCGGCCGCGTCGTCGGTCCGGGTGATGGTGAGGACCTTCTCCAGCTCCGTCCGCGCCTCGCCCTGGACGGAGTCCAGCACCTGGACGGCGCCGACCTGGGCGACCTTGGCGTGCGGGCTGCTCGCACCCTTGAGCAGGGTGCCGAACAGCAGCAGGAACATCAGCGGGAAGAGGATCACGAAGAACACCGCGGTGCGGTCCCGCAGGAACTGGGTGATCATCACCCGGGACAGGCTGCGGAAGGCGCTGGCCCGCTCCTTCGCGGCGGCGCCGCCCGGGGCGTCGCCGCCGGTGCGCTGGGCGGGGACGCCGCCGGTCGCGGTCTGCGTGCGCTCGGCGCTCATGCGCGGTACTCCCGTCCGGTCAGCTGGAGGAAGACGTCCTCCAGGGTGGCGCCGCGCACTTCGAGGCCGCGCAGCGCGCCCCGCTCGGCGAGCACGGACAGCACCGGCGCGGGGGCGCGGGTGGCGATGGCGAGGGTGACGCCGTCGTCCTCCACCGAGGCGACCTCGGCGCCGGCCGCGGCGAGCAGCTCACGGACGGTCTCGGCGCTCACCGCACCGGACTCGACGCTGACCCGCACGGTGTCGTCGATCTCGCGGACGAGGGCGGCGGGCGCGCCCGTCCTGAGCACCTTGCCGTGGTCCATCACCGAGACGCGGTCGCAGAGGATCTCGGCCTCGTCCAGGTAGTGGGTGGTGAGCACGACCGTGCGGCCCTCGGCGTTGATGTCGCGCAGCAGGTCCCAGAGGTTGCGCCGGGCCTGCGGGTCGAGGCCGGTGGTGGGCTCGTCGAGGAAGACCAGCTCGGGGTCGTGGGCCAGGGCGCAGGCGATGGACAGCCGCTGGGCCTGGCCGCCGGACATCTTCTCGGTCATCACGGCGGCGGAGTCGGTCAGGCCGACCCGCTCCAGCATCGCGTCGGCCCGCCTGGGCCCGACGCCGTAGAACGAGGCGAAGGTGCGGATGGTCTCCCGCGCCGTCAGCTTGTGGAAGAAGGCGGAGGCCTGGAACTGCACGCCGATGCGCGGCAGCAGTTCGTGGTTGCGCGGCCAGGGCGCCAGCCCCAGCAGCTCGACCCGGCCCTCGTCGGGCTTGCGGATCCCCTCCAGGATCTCCAGAGTGGTGGTCTTGCCGGCCCCGTTGGGCCCGAGTATCCCGTAGAACTCGCCAGTCTCGACGGTGAGCGACACCCCGTCGACAGCCTGGACATCCCCGTACCGCTGACGTATCCCGTCGGCGGTGATAGCTGCAGTCATGTGCCCTGACCCTAGGGGACGGGCCGGTGGGGCGACCCCGCGCGGCGGATTTTCTTGAAGATCATTTTACTCGCCGGTAGGAACGGGCCGGGGCCGGCGGAGAACTGATCCTCCGTCGGCCCCGTACGCCTTCCGCCGTCAGGCCCGGTGCAGCGTGATCGTCGTCCACGCCCCCACGTGCACGCGGTCCCCGTCGTTCAGCGGGATCGCGGTGTGCGGGGTGATCGACTCGGCGCCGCCGTTGACGGTCGTGCCGTTCGTCGAGTCCTGGTCCACCAGCACCCAGCTGCCGTCCGCCTGCTCGGCGAGCAGCGCGTGCTGGTGCGAGGCGCCCGGGTCCTCCGGCGGCACCGACAGGTCGATCTCCGGCACCGTGCCGCGGTGCTGGCTGCGCCGCCCGATCCGCAGCTGGCCGCGCCCGGTCAGCGGGATCCGCCGCTCGGGGCAGTACGGCGGGAAGAACAGCCCGGCGGCCTCGGGGCCGCTGCGCGCCATCATGTCGGTGAAGTAGTCGCGGTCGGCGGACACCACCGCGATCCAGGTCGAGCGGACCGGCTGCTGAGCCGCCCCGCCCTGCTCGCCGCTCTGGTCGGCGCCGGGCGCCGCCGGCGGCTGCAGCCGGAACGAGGTGCCGAACTCCTGGCCCTGCGGGGTCGGCCCCGGCTGCGCGTACACCGGGCCGGTGCCCTCGCGGAGGGCGGGCTGGGGCTCGAACGGGTTCTGCTGCTTCTCGTAGCCGTACGGTGCGGGCTGCTCGTACTGCTGCTGTTGCTGCTCGTACCCGTACGGGCCGGGCTGCTCGTACTGCTGCTGCTGCTCGTAGGCGGGCTGTTCGTACGGCTGCTCGTACGGCTGCTCGTACGGGTTGGCCTGCGGGTAGCCGTAGCCGCCCGGGGCCTGCGGCGGCTGCGGCGCCTGGGGTGGCTGAGGTGCCTGCGGCGCCTGGGGACCGCCGTACGCGGCGGGGATGCCGGGGTTGGCCGGGGGCGCCGGCGGCACCGGGTGCGCGAGGTTCCCCGGTGCCTGGGCGGGGGGCCGGCGCTGGGAGGGCGAGGACAGGTCGTAGTCGTACCCGCACTCCTCGCAGTACCGGCCGGTCTGCGGGGTGCGGCAGATCGGGCAGATCACCAGGCCCTCGGTGATGTCCGGGAAGCCCTGGGAGGCCGGCGGCGGCGCCATCGGCGCGGGCGGCTGGTGGTGCAGGTGGCCGGGTGCGCCCGGCACGGCCAGGCCGGGTGGCGGTGTCATCGGGAAACCGCAGAAGTCGCACCAGTCCTCGGCCTGCGACTCATGGCCCCTCGGGCAGATCGGCATCAGGTCCCCCCTTGTTTCCAGCCTGTTGGGGCAGTTTCCGTCCCGGACGGGTGCCCGGTCACTTCTTGACGCGCACGGTCTTGGTCGACCGGGTCTCCAGGGTCTTCGAGTCGGCCTCGCTCACGTCCTTACGGAACCGAACCGTACCCTCCTTCGGATCCACCACGTCCACCACCTTCTGCAACAGCTTGAAGGTGCCCTCGTTGCCCGTCGCGTGGGCGATCCGGACGGCCGCGCCGAGCTTGGCCGTCGCCCGGTCGACGTCACCGGCGCGGTGGGCCTCCAGGCCCTCCTGGATGGAGGAGGCGAGTTCGGCCTGCCCGGTGTAGTGGGCGACCTGCGGGCTGATCCGGGTGGAGGAGGCCAGGTCGTCCGTCCAGACGGCCTTGACCAGGCCCTGCGACAGGACCTCGGGGGCCGCGCCGCCGGGCTGCGGCAGGACGAGGCTGATCCGGGCGGCGAGCATCACGTTGCCGACGGCGGCGGCCGGCACCTCGATGCAGACGTGGTAGTCGCGGCTCTCGTCGCCCCAGGAGCCGGTGGGGTAGTCACCGGCCCGGGGCCCGGCCTCGGAGCGGCGCCCGGAGAGGTCCTCGACGGTCGGGGCGACCTGCTTGACGAACTTCACCACCGCGTTGGCGGGCGTCCAGACCCGCAGTGCGACGTCCGCGACCTGCTTGCCCATCGCGGTCTCCATCATCGAGCGGAAGTCCTCGACCAGGCCGGACGGCTCCGCCACGATGTCCACGCTGCCGAGCAGGGCGGAGGAGATCTTCCGCAGCTCGTCGACCTTCCAGTCGGTGCCCACGCCGCGGCAGTCGGCCGTGAAGTGGCCGGTGACCCGGTCGATGGCACGGTCGAGGTCGGCGGCCGACTCGTGCTCGTTGTTGCCGTCGGTGAGCAGGATCGCGTGCCGGATGGCGATGTCCCGGCGGGTCAGGAACAGCCTGTCCGCGCGCGCCAGCCAGCTGCCCATGGCGGTGCCGCCGCCGGGGGAGAGCCGGCGCAGCGCCTCCTTGGCGGCGGCCCGGGAGGCCCGGCCGGCGATGGCGAGGCCGCCGTCGCCGGGGTAGACCTCCTTGGCCTCGTGGGTGCCGGCCACCACGGCGAAGGCGACGCCGTCGCGGACGGTGTCGATGGCGGCGGCGGTGGCCTCTCGGGCGCCGCGCATCTTGCTGGCCGGGTACTCCATCGAGCCCGAGCAGTCGACCATGATGACCACGGCCGAGGACTGCACCCCGTCGCTCTGCGGGCCGGCGTCGGTCGGCAGCGGCCGGCCGCCGGAGGTGCCGCCGCCGGTGGCGGTCACGGTGACGATCGCGTTCACCTCGCGGGCGCCGTCCGCGAGGTACTCGTTCTGGAAGATGTCCACGTCGAACCGGGGCAGATTCGACTTCGCCAGACTTGCCATGGCAGAGGGCTCCTGTCGGATGGTCAGGACGGTCGGAGTGTCGGTGGGTGGTGCCGGCCGGTCAGCGCACCGGCGGGTGGTCCGGCCGGGCCGGTACGGCCGGCGGGGCCGCGGGCGGCAGTGGCGGGCGGGGCGGCTGCGGCGGCAGCGGGGCCCGGGGCGAGCCGATCACCGGCAGGTCGGGAAGGGTGTCGTCGTGCGGCTCCTCGCCCTCGGCGGGCCCGGCGGCGCGCAGGTCGAGCAGGGTGGCGGTGCGTCCGTCGCCGGCCAGGCCGGTGGCGGGGAGGATCGGCAGCACGGCGACGGTGATGTTGTCGTGGCCGCCGGCCGTGATGGCGAACTTCACCAGGGTCTGCGCGGCCGCCAGCGGCCGGGTCCGGGCGTCGGTGCGCACGACGTACGCGAGGTCGGTGGCGGCCTCCGCGTAGTTCCACAGCCCGTCGGTGCAGATCAGCAGGACGCCGGGGACGTGCGGGGTGAAGTCCAGGGTGTGCGGGACGACCTCCTCGGCGTCCGCGCCGAGCCAGCCGGTGATCGCGTGGGCGCGCGGGTCGGCGTAGGCCTCCGCCTCGCCCATCAGGCCGGCCTCGACCATCCGGGCGGCCCAGGAGTCGTCCTGGGTGAGCCGGAACGGTTCGGCCGAGACCCGGTCGTCCGGGATCCAGTACGCCCGGGTGTCGCCGACCCAGCCGATGGTGACGCGCCCGGCGGCGGAGATCGCGCTGACGTACGTGCAGGCGGGGGCGTTGGTGTCGGGGCGGGCCGGGGAGCTGCCGTCCTCGGCCAGCGCTGCCACCGCGCGGGCGGCCTCGGCGATCGCCGCCCGCATCGCGGTGGTGGGGTCGTCGCCGCGTTCGAGTGCGGTCAGCAGGGCCTCGGAGGCGCTGTCGACGGCGGTCTCGGAGGCCTCGTCGGGCCGGTCGGAGGAGGACACGCCGTCGCAGACGACCGCGACCACGGCGGGTTCGCCGCTGGGCAGGGAGGTGGCGGCGACGGTGAACGAGTCCTCGTTGCGGTGGTGGCGCAGGCCGCGGTCACTGACCCCGGCGACGCCCGCCAGCACCTTCTCCATGTGGTCGCGGGGCCGGGGCTGGGCGCCGCCGCAGGCCTCGCAGTAGCCGTCGGTGCTGACCTGCGCGGCGCCGCAGTGCGCGCAGGTGACACCGGGCTGCAGGCCCGGGGTGGTGAGCCGCAGGGTCCGCGGGCCCTCGGTGCCGTCGTCGTGAGCCTGCGCCGGGGGCGGGTCGGCGACCCAGCCGGCGGGCATCGCCCCGGTCACGCGCGGGCCGCCGTCGCGGCTCGCGCCGCAGGCACCGCAGTAGGCGTCCTCCGGATCCAGGGGTTCGGAACAGCTCGGGCACACGGTCTGCTGGGACATCTGCTACACCCACGTTCTGGGGCGGGTACGGTTCGCCCGCTCCACCATCTCGATCCTGGTCTCCGCCCGGTCGGCCAACCGGGCGAGTACCCGGTAGGAGTGTTCCAGGGCGAAGCGCAGTTCCCGTTCCGCGACGGGTTGTCCCAGGACGGCGAGCTCGCCGGCCGCTCCGGGGCGCCCGGCGAGTGCCCAGCCGAGGGCGGCGTCGAGCACCTCCACGGAGAGCTCCTCGCGGCGGCGGTCGTCGAGGCCGAGCCGGCCCAGCTGTTCGGAGCAGGTGCCGAGGTCCTGGCCGAGCGGGTCGGTGGCGGGGCGTTCGCGCAGCCGGGCGCGGATGGCGCCGATCCGGGCCGCGGTGAAGTGGCTGGAGGTGGCGGGTACGGACTCCAGCGCGCTCACGGTGCCCGCCCGGTCGCCGGCCGCGAGCCGGACCCGGGCCAGCCCGAAGGCGGCGCTGACGTACGCGTGGTCGGTGCTCCACACCAGGCGGTAGAACTCGGCGGCGTCCTCGCCGTTGCCGAGGAGTTCGGCGCAGACGGCGAGGGCGAGCTTGGGGGCCGCCTCGCCGGGGAAGGCGTCGTAGAGCGCGTCGAACGCCTCGGCGGCGGCTTCGAGCCGCTGCGTCCGGGAGAGGGCGCCGGTGCCGGTGGCGGAGCTGAGGGCGCCGAGGCCGCGGTACCAGACGACCCGCCAGTCGCCCTGGTGCTCGGACTCCAGGGCGGCCAGGGTCTTCTGCGCGGCGGTGTGGCTGCCGAGTTCGAGGTGGGCGCGCAGTTCGCGCAGGGTGCGTTCGACGGAGTCGACGGGGGCGTTCGCCAGGGCGGCGAGGGCCTCCTCCGGTGCGGTGGCGACGAGTGCGGCGAGGAACCCGGCGTTCGGGTCGGCCGGGTCGACCCGGGGCACCGGCAGCGCGAGTGCGGCGGCGACCGGGTCGACGGCGGCGACCCGCAACGCGCCCGGCCGGGCGCTGGCGACGACCAGTTCGGTGTCGACGACGCGCAGTTCGGGGCCGAACTGGGTGGAGAGGGCGGGCCGGGGCCGGCCGTCGCGGAGGGCGAGGATCTCGCGCAGCACGCCGGTGAGCTGGTCGGCCATCTCCTCGGCGGAGGAGAACCGGCGGGCCGGGTCCGGGTCGGTGGCGCGGACCAGGAACCGGTAGTAGGACTCGTACTCGGCGAAGACCGGGACGAGTTCGGGGCCGGGCAGCTCCTCGCGGTAGGTGGTGCTGTAGCCCTGGAAGTCGAAGCTGAGCACGGCGAGGGTGCGGGCCACGGTGTAGAGGTCGGAGGCGGGGGAGGGCCCGTCGGTGGCGATCTCGGGGGCCTGGTAGCCGATGGTGCCGTAGATCGGGCCGTCGTCGTCGAGGCGGCGGACGGCGCCCATGTCGATGATCTTGAGCGAGTCCTCGCTCTGGATCACGTTGTCGATCTTGAAGTCGCAGTACACCAGGCCCCGGCTGTGCAGGTAGCCGAGAGCCGGCAGCGCCTCCAGCGCGTACGCGATGGCCTGCTCCACCGGCAGCGGGTCGCGCTGCCCGTCCGGCCTGCGGCGGTCGTTCGCGATGTCCTTCAGCGACTTGCCGCCGACGTACTCCATCACGATGTAGCCGTCGGTCGAGCCCGTCCGCAGATCCGGGTGCTCGGCGAAGTTGATGATGCGCACGATGTTCGGGTGGTCCACCTCGGCCAGGAACCGGCGCTCGGCGACGGCCACCGCGAGGGCGTCCTCGTCCCCGGTGTCCAGCAGGCCCTTGAGCACCACCCACTTGTCGTTCACCCGGCGGTCGATCGCCAGGTAGATCCAGCCGAGGCCGCCGTGCGCGAGGCAGCCCACCACCTCGTACTGCCCGCCCACCAGGTCGCCGCGCTGCAGCTTCGGCGAGAACGAGTACGGCGTACCGCACTTGGTGCAGAACCCCTCCGGGCGCCCCGGCCGGCCGTTCTTCTCCCGGCCCACCGCCATCTCGCACTTGCTGCAGAACCGCTTGCGCTCCGGCACCTCCGGGTTGGCCAGGACGGCCGCGGCCGGGTCCAGGTGCGGCACGGTCGGCACGTTGACCAGGCCCGCGCCGAGCCGGCCGCGGGTGTTCACGCTGACGCTGCCCCGGCTGCTGCGCACCGACAGCGAACGCGCGCTGCCGGTACGGGTCGAGCGGTGCGAGCGCGAGCGGCCGGACATCGAGCGGGCCGAGCCCGTCCGGGCCGAGCGCAGCGAGCGGGAGGAGTCCGGCGAGAGCCGGGCCGACGGCAGGTGCGGCTGGGTGAGGCCGGTGTCGCCGCCCTCCGCCGCGAGCCCGCAGTCGTCGCAGTAGCCGTCCGGGTCGATGGTTCCCGGGCAGTCCCTGGCACAGGAGGAGCCCGGGCCGGCCGCCCCCGCAGCCACGGGTACGGCCACGGGTACGGCCGCCACCGGGGCGAGCCCGCACTCCGTGCAGAACCCGTCCTCGTCGATGACCCCGTCGCCGGTGCAGTCCGGCCGCGCACACGCCTCGCTCATGGAACTCAGGCCCCCTGCCCGTTGCTCAGCCCGTCGACCGGTGTGCCGTTGCCGCCACCGGTGTCGCTCCCGCTGCCGCCGGCCGGCCGCAGCGACTGCTGGAAGCGGGCCACGGCGCCGGCCGCCGCCCGCAGGTCGCACGGCGCGCTCCACAGCAGCCAGCGCGCCTTCTCGTAGCGCTCGATCACTTCCGGGTCCTCGGCGACCTGCAGCCGCGCCGCCATCGCCTTGTACGCGTCCAGGCGTCCGCGCAGTTCGGCCCGGACGGCCAGCGGCTGGGTCACCTCGGTGAGCGCCTGCCGGGCCCGGCCGAGCTCCTTGGCGGCGGCGTCCTCCAGCTGGTCCAGCAGCGGGGCCAGCCGGTGCCACTGCCCGCTCTGGCGCAACTCCAGTGCCAGCACGACGCGTTCGCGCAGTGCGGAGGCCGGGCCCGGTACGGCCGGCACCTCGGTCGCGGCGATCTTCGCGAGCACCTCGCCGCGGGCCCGCCGGGCCTCGGTGAGGGTGGCGTCGGCCCGTTGCAGCAGGTCGCCGACCTGCTGGAGGCGCTCCTCGGCGTCGTCGCGCAGCCGCAGCACGCCCTCCAGCTCCAGCCGGATGCCGTCCAGGGCCCGCCCGGCGCGGTCGAACCGCTCGGTGTCCACCACCCCGGACGGCCCGGCCAGCGCCGTGCCGTCGGGCACCGTGCCGCGCTGGGCCGGCACCCGGGAGGGCCGCCAGAGCGCCAGCGGGTCGGCGAGCACCTCGGCGCGCAGCGCCGTCAGCGCGCTGTCCAGCTCCAGCAGGTCGTCGCCGAGCGGGTGCGCCCCGGCCCGGACGCCGAGCGAGCCGGCCAGGCTCTGCACCCGGCGGAGTTCGGCGAGCAGCAGGTCGATCCGGGCCGGCAGCGCGGACCACACGGCGTCGGCGGCGTTCACCACCTCCAGCACGGTGGCGTACCAGGCGTTCATCCGGTCCATCAGGTCGGCCAGGCTGACCTGTTCCACCAGCTTGGCCGGTGCGCCGAGCCGCTGCGCGCCGTCGGGCAGGGCGCCGCCGGGCACGGCGACGGCCGCCCCGGCGAGCAGTTCGTTCAGTTCGGCCAGCTCCGGGGCGCCCGGCCTGGCCTTGCGGGCGCGCACGGCGCGGGCCGAGGCGAGGGCCTCGGAGTAGCGGTCGAAGAGGGCCCACAGCACCGTCAGTCCCTGCCCGGCGACGGACCACCGCTCCTCGGTGCGGCCGGTCAGCGCCGCACCTTCCAGCAGCCGGTGGCCAGGGTGGTCCTGCAACGAGAGCAGCGCCGCCTCGACGGCGTCGCGCTCCGCGCCCAGGCGTGCCAGTGCGCGGTCCACCTCCTCCCGGTTCATCGCCGGGCCGGCAGTTCCTGCCAACGCCACGTCCGTCCTCTCTCCTGCTCGGTCTCGCCGGTCGTCCCGGTCGTTGTCCCGGTGTGTCGTCCTGGTGTGTCGTGTCGGTGCGTCGTCCCGGCGGGTCGTCCTCGTCGGGTGCCGCCGGGTCAGGGCCGGAAGCGGGACGCCTCGTCGTGCATGGTGGGCTTCAGCCACTTCTCGTAGCTCGCCTGCCAGCCGCCGTCCGCCTGGTAGTCGGCCAGCACCTGGTTGACGCGGGCGACCAGGTCGGTGTTGCCGAGCTTCATCGCCACGCCCATGACGCCGGGGCGGACCTGCTCGTCCAGCATCCTGATCGTGGTGTCCTGGGCGGCCTGCCCGGCGGCGAGACCGTCGTCGGTCATGGTCGCGTCCACCTTGCCGAGCTGCATCAGCACCAGGCAGTCCAGCTGGTTCTCGACGGTGACGAGCTTGGAGCCGTGCGGGTTGGTCTTCAGTTCGTCCTCGGCCGAGGAGCTGCGGGCGGCGCAGGCCGTCCTGCCCTTGAGCGCCTCGTCGAAGGTCTTCGCGGGGGAGGCCCTGGGGACGATCAGGCGGTTCGCGGTCTTGAAGTAGGGCTTGGAGAAGGCGACCTGCTCCATCCGCTCGCAGGTGATCGTCATGGTGCGGACGATCATGTCGACCTTGCCCTCCTGGATGAACTTGATCCGCTCGGCGGTCGGCACCGCCTTGAGGGTGATCCTGGAGGCGTCGCCCATGATGGCGGTGCCGATCGCCTTGGCGAGGTCGATGTCGAAGCCCTCGATCTCACCCGTGGACGGGTTGCGGGCACCCCAGCGGAAGCTGTTCTGGTCCACGCCGATGACCAGGGTCTTGTCGGCCTTGATCGCCTTCACGGCCGGCCCGTCCTCGCGGCTCGCCGGCACGCTGGCGCTCGTGTCGCAGTTCGGGTCCGCCGCCGGCGCGACCCCGGCCGCGCCCGGCGCCGCCTGCGCGGCGGCGGGCAGTACGGCGCCCTGCGGGCTGCCCGCACCGAGCAGTCCGGCGCCCGCCACCATCAGTGCGACGGCCGCCGCCCGGCCCCGTCCGGCGTGCCCCGTGGTTCCTGAACGCATCGTCATCTCCGCCCCTCCCGCCGGTTACCGGTACTCGGCCAGTCGGCGGCCGAGGCCGCGCACCGCGCTGACGGCCGACAGCAGGGCGAGTACGCCCACGCCGACGGCCAGCGTGTCCAGCAGCCCGCCGGTGCCGCCCGCGGCCGCCCGGAACCGGGCCTGTTCGATCTGTGCCGCCTGCTCCAACTGCTGGTCGGTGGCGGTGAAGGAGGCGTCCGAGGTGTTCGGTACGTCGGCCTCCCTGGTGGTGATCGTGGCGTCCAGGGCGCCCTGGTAGTCGCCGTCCGAGGTCTCCTTGCCGATCGCCGCCGCGTGCCGGGCGGACCAGACCGCGTACTGCTCGCGGGCCCGGCCGACCGCCGTCGCCGCGTCCCGGGGGGCCAGCTGCTCCGCCCGGGCCAGCACACCGTCCTCCGGGCGCCCCTCGCCGGCCAGTTCCTTCGCCGTGGACGCCCAGAGGTCCGCGTACATGGTGCTGGACCCGCGTGCGACCAGGTGCAGGTTCTCCGCGAGCCGCGCGGTCAGTACGTCGACGCGTGCGGTGTTCAGCGCCCGCAGCGGTGCGGAGCCGTCCCGCTCGCTCTCCGTCAGCCGGTCGTGCACGAGCAGGCTGCCGCCGGCCAGCCAGACCAGGGCGGCCAGCACCGACAGCGTCGCGCCGACCAGCCCGGCGTTGAACACCCGGTTGGTCCGCCGGAACAGCACCTGCTGCACCCGGACCAGCGCCACCAGCGCCACCAGCCCGAGCCCGTACGCGGCCCACGGCACCGCGCGCGCCTCGGCGTAGTCCCGGGCGAGCGCGGCGTCCTCGGCGGCGGCCAGCTTCACGGCGTCCGGCAGCAGGGTGTCGCGCATCTGCTGCGAGGCGTACCGCAGGTAGGCGCCGCCGAGCGGGAAGCCCAGCCGGTTGTCGGCCCGGGCGGTCTCCACCAGGCCCGCGTACACCGGGATCTGCTGGTTCAGCGAGGACAGCCAGGCCTGTGCGGGGGAGGAGGCCGTCGTGCGCGCCGCCGCCTGCGAGATCAGCCGCGAGGCCGTCGCCAGGTCGTTCTCGTAGCGCTGCCGGACGGCCTTCGGTTCGGCGCCCGCCAGCAGGAAGCCGGTGGCCGCCGTGGTGTCCGCGTCGGCCAGTGAACGGTGGATGTCGGCGGCCGCCTGGCTCAGTGGCTGACTGTACGAGACCACCCGGTCCGCCGCCTGCGCACGGGAGTTGACCTGCCACACGGTCAGCGCCCCGAACGCCACCGCGAGCGCCGCCAACAGCAGGGAGGCCAGTCGCAGCCGGCCCGGCGCGGTGTGCCGGCTCTCGGCCAGTGCCGCCGTCCGGGCACGCACGCCGAGCAGGCCCGGCTTCCGGCCCCGGGTCTGCGCCACTACTCCCGTCCGCGTACTCTCTGGTGTCGCCACCGCCCCACCCTCCCCAGTGACCCGGCCGGGCCTGCGGCCCGGTCGTTGCCAGCAGTATGGCCGCCGGTCGTGACAGCCACACCCGACTTGCGCCGATCTTGAGCTTCGTCCCGCCGGCCCACCGGGGCCGTGCGGTCCGTCGTGCTGCCGGCCACGCTCGGACGGTCACGGACAGGGCGACGCCGGATGCACCCTATGCGGTTGCGGTCGGCGTCAGGTGAGGAGGGTGTGAATCCGACACTTCCGGCCAACGCGGCGGCTTCCGTACGATGGCGGCATGCGTCTGCTCGGAACGATCTCACCCGACCGCCCGCTCCTCGTCGTCGCCGTCCAGGAGGAGGCGGTGTACCTGGGTGAGCGGCTTCCGGTGCTGCTCACCGGCATCGGGAAGATCAACGCGGCGGCGTCCCTGGCGACCGTGCTGGCCCGGGGCGAGCGGCCGTCCGAGATCGTCAACCTGGGTACGGCGGGCGCGCTCCGGCCCGGCTGGGCCGGCACCCACCAGGTCGCCCAGGTGCTTCAGCACGACATCGACACGCCCGTCCTGCGGGCCCTCACCGGCCGCACCTACGGCGCCCCGATCACCGTCGGCGAGGACGAGGGGCCGACGCTCGCCACCGGTGACCTGTTCGTCTCCGACCCGGCCGCCCGTGACCGCCTCGCCCTCACCGCCGACCTGGTCGACATGGAGGGCTACGCCCTGGCGACCGTCGCGCAGCGGGCCGAGGTCCCGATCCGGCTGGTCAAGCACGTCAGCGACGAGGCCGGCGAAGGGGCCGCCCGTACCTGGCGCGAGTCCGTCGACGCGTGCGCCCGGATCCTCGCCGACTGGGCCCACGACCACGACCTCTAGACCGGCCGGCGGCGTCCGCTTTCGCGCTGCCGTGCTGTGCCGTGCCGTGCCGTGCTGGGTTCGGGGCCGTGAGCGGGGCCGTGGGCCGGCCCCGCCGTCGGGCTGCGTCAGACCGCGATCTGCTGACCGGTCAGGGCCGGGACGAAGACGTCCAGCTCGGCACGCCAGTAGCGGCCGACGTTCAGACGGGTCGGCTTCTCCTCGCCGGGGAACTGGAAGCGCAGCGAGCTCCACAGCGGGTTGCGCCGGACGTCGCTGACCAGGGCGCGGGCCTGCTCCAGCGGCACCACGTGGACGATCTCCTGCGGCCGGTTGGAGATCCGCGAGGCGCGGTGCACCACGACGACGCGCTCGGTGAGCGTCACGTAGTAGTACTTGACCAGGAGCTGGCCGAGCAGGCCGAGCGAGTTCATCAGCCACGGGCTCGGCCCGGTGATGGACTGGAACGTGACGACCGGGCGGTCGTTCGGCTCGATCGACGCGATCGCCTGGGCGACCTGCTCCTGGATGGTGGACTTACGGATCGCCATCTGGCGTGCTCCCCTGTGTGTTCGAGTCCCGCCCGCGATGCGGGGCCGGGCCGGGCGAGCGTAGTGAGAGCGCCAGAGCGCGGCAACGGACAGATCAGGCATACCGTCCACGCCGGGAAATGTTCTCCCGTTTGTAATGCGAGGTGCCGTGCGAGGACGGTCCCGCCCGGCGGCCGCCCGTCCTTCGCTTCGGTATCAGGCCGGTGCACCGCCGTTGACGTGCAGCGCCTGCCCGGTGATGGGGCCGGCGGCGGCGTCGAAGGCCACGGCCCCGGACGGAGGAACCGACCGGCCGGGGCCACCGCGCGGTGGAGTGCGCGGTGGCCGGGCTGCTGGACGACGAACAGGGCCTGGCCGAGAGGCTCGCACCGGACGGGCAGCAGGAGTCGGCCCGGCTGCTGACGGTGCTGCTGCAGGACCTCACCGCCCGCTCAGGCCGCTGAGGCCGCCGCTGCGGGTGCCGAGGTCGCCTGGTGGGCGGCCGCCGCCACGGCCTCGCTCGTGACCACCTTGGCGAACCGCATGGTGTGCAGCGCCGCCGCGGTGGCACGGGTGAGTTCGGCCGCAGGGACGGTCTCCCCGTCCGGGCCGGCCATGTCGAAGGTGTGCATCGCGTCGATCGGGAACACCACGTCGTAGCCGAGGTTGCCGCCCATCCGCGCGGTGGTCTCGTTGCACACGTTGGTCATGATCCCGATGACCACGATCTGTCCGGCGCCGCGCGCCTGGAGCCAGGCATGCAGGTCCGGCGTGCCGTAGAACGCGCTGTTCACCGACTTGGTGATGTGCAAATCGGGCTTGACACCCGCCACTTCGGGCTTCAACTCGTACCCGGGAGTGTCGGGGGCCAGCGCCCCGGAGGCGGACGCGTGCTGGACGGTCACGATCGGACGGCCGGTGGACTGCCAGGCCTCGATCACCGAGACCATCCTCCGCTCGGCCTCGGGGTTGTCCCGGGGCCCCCAGAACTCGTAGTCCTCGAAACCCTGTTGGACGTCGATCACGATCAGGACGGAGTCGGGGGCGATGGTCAGCGGGGCGCCGAATGCGCTGGTGTTCGTCATGCGTCCCATCGTGCTGCGGGGCCGGCAGGGCCGGTGAGGTGCGCCGGAGCCAGCGATCGATAGATTCCTGCCATGCGCACAGTGGGCTGCCTGATCTTCGACGGTGTCCGGGCCTTCGACTACGCCGTGATCGGCGAGGTCTGGTCCAACCGGCTCAACCGACCCGGACTGCCGTCCTTCGACCTGCGGGTCTGCGGACCGGCCGGCGTCCGGGTGCGGCTCGGCGGCGGTCTGGAACGGGTCCCCGACCACGGGCTGGACGGCCTGCTCGACTGCGACCTCGTCGTCGTCCCCGGGATGGCGGACCCGCTGTCGCCCGTCGACGCGTCCGTCCTGGACGCCCTGCGCGGCGCCCACGAACGGGGCATCCCGATCGCCTCGCTCTGCGCGGGCGCCTTCGCGCTCGCGGACGCCGGCCTGCTGGCCGGCCGGTCCGCCACCACCCACTGGTCGCTCGCCGCCGAACTCGCCCGCCGCCACCCCGACGTGGACGTCCACCCCGAGGTGCTGTTCACCGGCGACGGCGACATCTGGACGTCCGCCGGAGTCGCCGCCGGCATCGACCTCTGCCTGCACCTGGTCCGCTCCGCCCACGGCCAGCAGAGCGCCGCCGCCATCGCCCGCGCGATGGTCACCGCCCCCTTCCGCACCGGTGGCCAGGCCCAGTTCATCCCGAGCCCCGTCCCCGAGGAGGCCGGCGACGACCCGCTCGCCCGGGTCCGTACGGACGTCCTCGCCGCCCTGGACACCCCCTGGACGGTCCGCCGGATGGCCGCGCTCGCCCTGATGTCGGAGCGCTCCTTCGCCCGCCGCTTCGTCGACACCACCGGCACCACCCCGCAGCGCTGGCTGCTGGAACAGCGCGTCCTCGCCGTCCAGCGCCTGCTGGAGGAGACCGACCTCCCCGTCGACGACATCTCCGTGCGCTGCGGCTTCGCCTCCGCCGTCTCCCTGCGCCCCGCTTTCGTCCGCCGCATCGGCCTCCCGCCCCGCGAGTACCGCAGGGCGTTCCGCGGGCGCGACCCGGAGCCGGGTTCCTAGGCGTCGTCCAGATACGGGGACTCGAACTCGTCGACGTACAGGCCGGCGCGGCGGGCGTTCCCGACGGCGGAGTCCGCAGGGTCCGAGATCCCGACGTACATGTAGTAGTCGTAGCCGAAGTGGACGAAGAAGTCGTCGTGCGCCAGCCGGCACCAGACGGAGTCCTCCCGGAGAACCGACCGGGCCAGTTCGACCGCCCGGTCGCCGGAAAGCTCCTCGCCCTCCTCCAGCGCGCCCCACCACGGACTGTCGTCGTAGATCTCCAGCCCGTCCACCCGGAGCGAGGCCACGCCGGCCAGCCGGATGAACTCGGCCAGCGCCGCGAGGTACTTGGCCTCCGTCTCCAGGTACTCCTGCTCGCTCAGCATCCTGCTGTCGAAGGTGCTGCCGATGTCGGAGATGCTCGTCCAGGCCGGCTCCGTGCCTTCCCGCTCCGCCGGGGAGTACTTGACGATCCGGTACTGGTGCATCAGCGGCTCCCGGCTGCCGTACGGCGGGCACTGCCGGCCCCGCCACCGGACGGGCCCGGCCTGCGGCCGCGGTCCCGGGCGATGTTGCGGATCTTCCTGGTCCGCCCGTCCTCGGCCAGCGCCTGGAGGACGGCTGCGGACGGCGATTCGGCGGCGAGCTTCCGTTGCAGCCAGTGGGACGCGTGGAGGATCTCCGGCGCGCACTCCCCGGGGTGCTCCGCCGACTGCTTCAGCAGCTCCCACTCACTGATCCGGCGTTGCAGGAAGCCGAAGCCGGCCGCCGCCTCGCGGACCGGACCGACCCTCTCGGCGAAGGGCCGCGAGCCGTCGAGTCCGGCTGCCAGCCGGTCGACGTGGTCGACCAGGGCGGACTCCGCCATGCCACGGTCCGGGTCCCGCAGGACGATGCCGAGGATCCGTTCCTCCGCCTCTGGGGCGTCAGCCCGGAGCGCCCGGCGGTAGAGGTCGTAGCGGGTGTGCTCGTCGGTGATCGAGGCCTGCACCTCGGCCGGGTCGAGGCCGGAGAGGCCGGCCAGCCAGGCCACCTCGTCCACGGTGATCACGGGTGCGTCCTCCTCGGCGTCATCGGCCGGCCCGGCGTCCAGGAGCGCGGCGTCCGGGTCGGTCGTGCTGAAGTCCCCGTCCGACTCCAGGTAGGCGGCTCTCAGCGCCCAGGGCGATCCGTCGCTGATCTGGTGGACGGAGTAGACGACTTCACCGTCGAGGAGACAGGCATCGGTGACGATGCCGGCCGTTCCGAGGAGGGATTCACCGATCAGCGGAGTGTCGGCACCGACTGCCTCGGGATTCCTGAGCCTGACCAGCTGGAGACGGCCGAAGCCCGCCTCGGGCGGCCACGGCAGTGCGACCGACATGCGACAGCTCCGTTCCTGTCCGTCCCCCGGCCCGGGCCGGTCGTTCACCGGCCCCGGCCGCCGACAGTACAAGCGCCGGGCGCCGGCTACCCGGGCGGGCCTCGGAACGGACGGAGCACGCCCTCCGGATCCCCATCGTGGCCGCGTCCGCGGGAAGGACCACGCCGATCCCGTCGCCGACGCGGACAGACGCGGACAGTGGCCCGCAGCTCGTCGGCCGTCGCGCCGGCCCACGCCGGGTCGTCCACGAAGTTCACGACGGCTCCGTACTCCTGGTCCGCACCCCACGGCCTCGTCAGCTCGGCCGCGACGCCCTGCCGGGCGCCTCGTCGCTGAAGTCGGTCCGGACGACGAGCACAGCGCCCGTCACACAGCCGTTGACGGCCGACAGCTCCCTCATCGCCCCGATCCCGCCCCTGGCCCCGGCCCGAGCAGGGATCCTCGCACGCCCCACCGACAGGCCTGCGGGCCGCCGCCCGCCGACTCCGGCGTGGTCGTCACCGCGTACGCCGCTGCGGGTGCAGGGTTGTCCTGACCTGGCACTATGGAGGTTCGGGTGTCCGCACCGGCCGCCCGTACCGGACCGGGACCGAAGGGCGACCCGCACCATGCGCCTGCTGCTCATCCGCCACGGCGAGACGCCGTCGAACGTTGCCCACCGCCTCGACACCGCCCGCCCCGGCGCCGTGCTCACCGCCCTCGGCCAGCAGCAGGCCGCCGCCCTTCCCGGCGCCCTGGCGGGCGAGCCGATCGACGCGCTGTACGCCTCCACCCTCGTCCGCACCCAGCTCACCGCCGCGCCACTGGCGGCGGCGCGCGGGCTCGACGTGCTGATCCGGGACGGCCTGCGGGAGATCACCGCCGGCGACCTGGAGATGCGCGACGACGCCGAGGCGGGCGAACGCTACATGCGGACGGCGTTCGCCTGGTCGGCCGGCGACGCCGGCCTGCGGATGCCCGGCGGCGAGAACGGTACGGAGGCCCTCGGCCGCTTCGACGCCGTGGTCGCCGAAACCGCCGATTCCGGGGCAGCAGCGGTGGCCCTGGTCAGCCACGGCGCCATGATCCGGATGTGGACGGCGGCCCGCGCCGAGAACGTGGACGTGGCCTTCGCCGCCGCGCGCCCGCTCGACAACACGGGCGTGGTGATCGTCGAAGGCTCCCCGGCGGACGGCTGGAAGGCGCTGTCCTGGATGGGCGCACCACTCGGCGGCCCGGCCGTCGAAGGCGCCGACACCGACAGCCCCGCCGGGCTCCCGGTGAGTCCCCCTGTCATCCCGGAGGCGGACTGAACGGCGCCGTCGCTCACCCGTTGAGGGTCGCCCGGGACGGAGGGTGAGGCTGACCGGGTCACCTGAGACCGGGACCAGATCGCCCACCCCACGGAAGCCGTGAACAGCGCTGTGGCTTGTCGAAATTTCGTTCGCGCCACTGCCCCGGATACCGGCACAATCGGCCGGTGGATCTGCCCTTGCTGCTGACTGCCGTCGAACGTGAAGAAGACGACACGGCGCTCGAACTCCTGTATGACGCCACCGCGGACGACCTGGCCGGCGATGATGCCGTGGCACTGCTGGCCGCTGCCGCGAGGGCCGGACGCCAGAGGATCGTGGACCATCTGGTCGTCCGGGACGTGGATGTGACCCGTCCCTGGGGCGGCGGCGTGGACCCCGTGACCTGGGCGGCGGAGAACGGCCGGTACTTGGTGCTGCAAGCCCTGTTGTCCCGCAGCCGCGACCCACTGAGCAGCGACAGCCCGCACCGGCGGGCGCTGCGCATCGCACAGGAAGCGCTCGCGTCCGGGGTGGGGGCCACGAGCGAGCCGCCGCCCGCACACCGGGCGGTCATCACCGATCTGGAAGCCGAACTGGGCTTCCACCGCTCGCCGGACGAGCTGATGGCCCGCGCCCTCGTGCATGCCGACCCCGACCACGACGACTGGTTCGCCTCGGTCTTCCACCTGGGGTGCCGGACCGGCCGGGAGACCTTCGACTGGGCCATGGAAGCCGCCCAGGACGCATCCGACATCGACCGCAGGCGCTTCGGGCTCGACACGATGGTGCACCTGGCGATCGCGTTCAGCCTCGACGCGGACCAGGAGTACGACGCCGAACTCCCCTTCGCCCGCGAGGCGGAGGACTTCCTGAGCCCGCTGCTGCACAGTGAGCAGGACCCGCGCACCCTCGCCCTCGCCATCGCCGCCTTCACCTCCTACTCCTCCGGCGACACGGTCGCGGCGATCCTGCCCCACGCCCACCACCCGGACCCGCGCGTCCGGGCGGTCGTCTCCACGTTCCTCCACACCAATACCGCTACCGCCAAGCACGAGGAAGCCCTCGCGGCCCTGATGCACCTGACCGACGACTCCACACCGACGATCCGGACGAACGCGCTCAGCAGACTCGCCACATCCTCCCTCGACACCCCGGAACTGCGCGCCGTCCTCGCCGCCCACCTGGCAGACCCGCACTTCGACGCCAGGCTCGAAGCCGCCGCCGGACTCGCCCTTCGCGACGACGAACGCGGCCCGGCGGCCCTCAACAGGATCCGCTCCGGCATCAAGAACATGAACAGCCCTGGCTGGGGCCGCCTCTCCGACATCCACCACCTGCTGCGCCTGCGCGCCGAAGCAGTCGAAACAACGGCTCCGGACCGCTGACGACTTGTCACCGGCCACGATCGAGAGCGGGGCGTCCGCGCGCCGCAGTTCCCGTGCGATCCTGGGCCGGCGCTGCGCCGCGTCCCCCCTCATACGGGTGCTCCGCGCTCCGCCGGGGCGTCGGCGGGCGCGCACTCGAACCAGACGAACTTGCCGACCCCGCCCGCCCTGGGGCAGCACCCCCAGCGCGCGGAGAGCGCGCCGACCAGCAGCAACCCCCGCCCCGCCTCCTCGTCCGCTGCCGCTCTCGGCCGTACCACCGGCCGCTGCGGGCTCGCGTCGTGCACCTCGGCCCGCAGCCGGCCACCGGTCACGCAGAACCGCACCTTGATCAGACGCCCGGACGGCACCCGGGCATGCTCCACGGCGTTGGTCACCAGCTCGCTGAGCAGCAACTCCGCGACGTCGGCGTATTGTTCACCGCCCGCCGTCCGGCCCAGGAACGCCCGCAACTGCCGCCGGGCAGCCCCCGGCGCCCGCCGGTGACGCGGCAGCCAGAAGACGTACTCGTCCTCCTTGTCGTCGAGTGCGGACGTCCGGTCGAGAGTGTCGGTCATGGCGGGGCCACCTCCGGGGTGAGAGCTACCGGGTCGCGCTCTGCGGAGCGCACGGGGTGAACACCCGGCGCGCGTGCTCACGCAAAGCGAGCGAACAGTTTCGTTCTGCTCCTAAGCATCGGCCCCCGCAGGTAGCGTGAGGAGTGATCAAGGAGTGCCAAGGGCTCACGTCACAACGGGGGTTGGCTGTGCCACGTCCAAAGCCGAAGACGGGTTCGACCGTCAGTTCCGCCGTCCTGTTCGGTGGCGAGTTCCGCGACGCACGCGAGACGGCCGGCTACTCGCAGGCCGAACTGGCCAAACTCCTGCACTGCGACCGGACCCTCGTCACCCGCATCGAGAACGGCGGCCGCGTCCCGCAGGAGGACTTCGTCGCCTCCTGCGACGAAGTTCTGGGGACGGGCGGCGTGCTCACCCGGATCTGGAGGAAGGTTGACTGGTACGCCGAGGTCGAACATCCGGACTGGTTCCAGCGGTTCGCCGACATGGAGGCGGAGGCGGTGGCGATCCGCGCCTACCAGGTGTCACGGATCTACGGCCTGCTTCAGACCGAGGACTACGCGCGGGCGCTGTTCGCGCGGGGTGCGGCGGCCGGGAACCCCGAACTCATCGAGGAGCGGGTAGCGGCCCGCATGAGTCGCCAGCACCGCTTCCTGGCCGTCGACGGACCGCTGCTGGTGGTGGTGCTCGACGAGAGCGCGATCCGCTGGACCGTGGGTGGGCCGGAGGTCATGCGCCGCCAGTTGCAGCACCTGTTGGAGGTGGGCAGGCGGCCGAACACCGTCATCCAGGTGGCGCCTTTCGGGCTCGGCGACCTACTGAGGCGCCCGGTCACCTCGATGTCGCTGGTCAGGCTGCCTGATGGCGCAGAGTGGGTCTACTCGGAGAGCCTGGACCGAGGACATTTCAGCGAAGATCCAGCAGTGCTCGCCCGGCACTCACGAACCTATGATGTGCTGCGGGCTGACGTACTCTCAGCTCGTGAGTCAGCTGCTTTGATCACCGGTGCGATGGAGGGGTACGACCATGACGATTCTCGATCTCGGCGCGGCAGCCTGGCGCAAGAGCAGCTTCAGCGGGGACAACGGCGGCGAGTGCATCGAGGTGGCCCCCGGATTCCCGGGCCTCGTCCCCGTACGTGACTCCAAGAACCCCGACGGTCCGGCCCTGGTGTTCCCGGCCGCCGCCTGGCAGGCGTTCGTGACGGGCGTCCGCGCGGGCGACTTCCCCGCCGACTGCTGACCGGACTGGCCGGCCTGACCGTCATCCGTCGCCGAGGCCCCGACACGCGCCTTCAGCGGTGCTTGACCTGGAGTGTGGTCCAGCACCTAGCGTCTCCTGCATGACGACACCTCAGCACAAGATCGGATCGGGCTTCGGTGTCCGGAGCACCGCGTATGACGTCCTGAGCGGGATCGACCTGTCCGGCCGCACGGCGATCGTCACCGGTGGCTACTCGGGGATCGGGTTGGAGACGACCCGCGCGCTGGCGGCCGCCGGAGCGCGGGTCGTGGTGCCCGCCCGGCGACGGGCGGTCGCGCAGGAGGCGGTGGAGGGGATCGACGGCGTCGAGACGGACGACCTCGACCTGTCCGACCTCGAAAGCGTCCGCGGATTCGCCGAACGGTTCGTGGCCTCGGGGCGCAAGGCCGACATCGTGATCAACAGCGCTGGGATCATGGCCTGCCCCGAGACGCGGGTCGGCCCGGGGTGGGAGGCGCAGTTCGCCACCAACCACCTCGGTCACTACGCGCTGGTCAACCGTCTCTGGCCGGCCATCGCGCGTGGCGCGCGCGTGGTCGCCGTGTCCTCCGCCGGCCACGGGATCACCGGCGTGCGCTGGGACGACGTGCAGTTCGAGCACGGCTACGACAGGTGGCAGGCGTACGGGCAGGCGAAGACGGCGAACGTGCTGTTCGCCGCGCGGCTCGACGTGCTCGGCCGTGAGGCCGGAGTCAGGGCGTTCGCGGTGCATCCGGGCAGCATCCTCACCCCCTTGCAGCGTCATCTCGCGAAGGAGGAGATGGTGGACGCGGGCTGGATCGACGAGCACGGCAAGCCGGCCGACCCCTCCTTCAAGACGCCCGAGCAGGGTGCGGCGACGCAGGTGTGGGCCGCGACCTCCCCCCGGCTGGCGGGCATGGGCGGCGTGTACTGCGAGGACTGCGACATCGCCGAGCCGGTCGCCGCCGGTACCAAGGGCGGTGTGCACGCACACGCGATCGACCCCGAGCAGGCTGTGCGCCTGTGGGCCCTGTCGGCCGACCTCACGGGCGTCGACGCCTTCGCGGCGGCACCCTGAGGGCGTTGCCGACGGCCGGTCCGGCCGTACCGGTCTCGGGACGGGGTCGCAGTCGCGGCCCCGCCCGGCCCGGGCGCTGCCTGCCGCAGGGGGGTCATGGATTCGGCGGGGGCCTACAGATATCGTCTGACTATTGAATTCCGCTGTGGACACTCCCCAGAGTGACTGCGGAACTACCCTCCCAGTCAGAACGAGACCTCTATGGCGCCCGCCGCACTGCAGCCGACACAAGAATCCGGATTGCCGCAGCAGTCCTCGGACGTGCCGACCACCGAGCCGGCCAGGCCACGGCGGGCGGCACGCCTCTACGCCCTCGACGGGTTGCGCCTGGTCGCGGCGCTGAGCGTGGTGTCGTTCCACTGGACGGCCGACGCGGGGGTGCCGGAGATCTGGGGCGGCAGGGTCCCGGCCGACTTCATGCCGAGGATCTCCGGCGTCACGTCGTACGGCTGGCTCGGCGTGCAGCTGTTCTTCCTGATCAGCGGGTTCGTCATCTGCATGAGCTGCTGGGGGCGGACCGCCGGCGACTTCTTCCTCTCCCGGGTCATCCGGATCTTCCCCGCGTACTGGGCGGCCATTCTGCTGACCGCGGCAGTCCTGCTGCTGACTCCTTCTCTCGGCCGCCCGGGAGCCCGCATCATCGAACTCAAGATGGTCCTGGCGAACTTCACCATGTTCCCCGGCCAACTGGGGTTCCTGTACGTGGACGGCGTCTACTGGACGCTCTGGATGGAACTGCAGTTCTACCTGCTGTTCGCCATCGTCGTGGCCAAGGGCCTGACCTACCGGCGTGCCGTCGCCTTCTGCGGAATCTGGACGGTGGCCGGGCTGCTGGCCCCCGAGACGGGCATCCCGCTCCTCAAGACGCTGATGATGCCCGACCAGTCGCCGTACTTCATCGCCGGTGTGGCGATGTTCCTGATGTACCGGTTCGGTCCGAACCTGCTGCTCTGGGGAATCGTCGGCTTCAGCTGGCTGCTCGCGATCACCCGGATCGACCGGATCAAGCCGGTCTACGACGACGCCAGCGGCCACACGCTCTCCTGGTCCGTCGTCGCGGTCGTCGTGACCCTCTGCTTCCTCCTGATCATCGGGGTGGCGCTCGGCGCCTTCAACTGGGTCCGCTGGAAGGGCCTCACGATCGCCGGTGCCCTCACCTACCCGCTGTACCTGATCCACCAGGAAGCCGGCTGGACCTTCATCCACTGGCTGCGAGCCCACGGCTTCTGGTCGGGAACCGCACTCGCCCTCGCCCTCGCCGCGGCGCTGATCTCCGCCTGGCTGCTGCACCGCCTGGTCGAACGCCCGCTCAGCAACGTCATGAAGAACGGTCTGAAGAAGTCCCTCGCCGCCATGCGCGCAGCCTCCGACGGCCCGCGCGCGCAGTAGCGTCGCCGCCTAGGGCGTCGGGTCGCAGCGGCGGCACTGCTTGTAGGCGCGGCCGCCCTTGGGGCCGGTGCGCTCGGCCATCCAGGTGCGGGTGGCCTCGGTGGTGAGGGGTTCGAAGGTGAGGAGCCAGCCGGGCTGGAACTCCCAGTCCGGGCGGTGCACGTCCCGGTGGGCGAAGGCGGCCAGTGCCTGGGCGTACTCGGGGGAGCCGGTGGCGGGCTGGGCGTAGCCGGCGGGGATGCTGCGGCGGGTGACCGGGCAGCGGGTGGTGTGGACGGAGCTCTTGCCGACGGTGAAGGGGTACTCGGCGGGACGCTGGGCACGGTCCCAGCGGGCGTGGGAGGCGGCGAGGGCCTGGTCGAAGGCGTCCTGCTGCCGTGCGCAGTCCGTGCAGGTGCCGTCCGGCCCGCACCGGTCGGTCACGGGTGTGACGGGCTCGTAGAGGTGGGCCTCGCACTCGACGTACGCGACCCGGACGGCGGTGGCGATCCCGCGGTGCGCCTGGTCGGCGGTGACGGTGCCGGCTGCGATGGCCGACAGCAGGTCCAGGACGGCGGGCACCTCGATGTCGAACCGGGCGCCGTCCAGCATCGGGCGCTCCCGGCCCGGCCCGGGGTAGGTCATGTCGAAGTTGAGGCCGACCTCGGGCAGCGTGACGTGGCCGACCGTCAGATCGACGTGGACCTGCTGCGGCATGGGCGTCCTTCCTCCCGGGAGACGTCGAGTCGTGGACGACCCTAGCGACCGGTCCGGGCCCGGGCCGGGGAATGACGCGAAGTCCCACCCGTACGGGGAGAATCGGGGCATGCTGAGAATCGGAACGGTGGTCCTGGGCGCCCAGGACGTGCGGCGCGCGGCGGAGTTCTGGCAGCGGGCGCTGGGGTACGTACCGCGCGACGGCGGGATCGCGGACGACTGGGTGGTGCTGGTCCCCGTCGACGGACCGGGCACCCCGATCGCGCTCGGCCGGAGCACGACGCCGGTGCAGGAGCACCCGAGGGTCCACCTCGACCTGTACGCGGACGACGCCGCGGAGCAGGCCGCCGAGGTGGACCGCCTGGTCGCTCTCGGCGCGGAGCGGGTGGACTGGGACAGCTACCCCGAGGACCCGGACTTCGTCGTCCTCGCCGACCCGGAGGGCAACCGCTTCTGCGTCATCGACGCCACCCACGGCTGAGGTCGGTGGTGAGTGGTCGGCTACTTACTGACGTGGGGGATGGGCGGGGCCGGCGTCAGTAGTGCGTGATGCCCGCGGACAGCGTGCGCGTCCAGGGGGCGTCCACCTCGTCGGCCCCCATGGAGACGATGAGATGGCAGAGCATGCCGAGCGCGAAGAACTCCTGGACCTGCTGCTCCGTTCCGCCGGAGGCGCCTCGGACGTACTCCACCAGCCGGGCGTAGCCCTGGCGGACGGTCTCCCGCACGGCCGGCTCGGAGACGGCTGCGGCCTGGGCGTGCAGCTGGATCAGCATCAGGGCGTTGTCGCTGATCAGCCGTGCGTAGGCATCCCCCATGGCGTCCAGGACGATCTCGGCGGAGCTGCCCTTCGCCTCGGCCACCGCACGCTCCAGGCCGGCCCGGACCTGTACGAAGCAGTGCTCGACCACCGCGGTGAACAGCAGCTCCTTGCTCGGGAACAAGCGGTAGACGTACGCCTGCGAGATGCCGGCCGCCTTCGCCACCTCGCTCGTGGTGGTGCCCCAGTAGCCGCGCGCCGCGAAGGCGCCGATGGCGGTGCGCAGTACCGTCTCGCGGCGCTCCTCGGCGGTGGACAGCCGACGGGGTCGTTCGCTCTTCATGTGAGTACTCAATCGCTCACACTCTTTCCTGTCAACGCGGTCGCGCGGACGGCTCGCTCCGGTCGCGCCGCCCTCAGACGTGCTCCATCACGATCACCGCTGTGGTGTCCGGCGCGAGGGCGCGGAAGATGTGCGGGGCGTCGCCGGGGTAGGCGATGTAGTCGCCGGGCGCGAGCTCGACCGGGTCCTCGGCCGGGCCGACCAGGGCGCGGCCGGTGCTGAGCAGGAGGTGCTCGGTGGTGCCGGGCATGTGCGGATCCGAGGTGCGGGCGTCGCCGGGTTCGGCCTCGATGCGGTAGATGTCGCGCCGGGCGTTCGGCGGGCAGGAGGCCAGCAGGGTGGCGGAGTAGTCGGCGTGCTCGGAGCGGGTGACGGGGCCCTCGCCGGCGCGGATGACCCGTACGTTGGCGCGCGGCGGGTCGACCAGGCGGCTGAACGGGACGCCGAGGGCGACGCCGAGGGCCCAGAGGGTCTCGACGCTGGGGTTGCCGGCGCCTGATTCGAGCTGGGAGAGCGTGGACTTGGCGATGCCGGCCCGCTTGGCGAGTTCGGTCATCGACATGCCGGTGCGTTCGCGTTCGCGGCGGATCGAGACCGCGATCAGGGCGATCGGGTTGTGGGGCGTGCTGCCGCCCCCGGTCGCCGGAGAGCCGTCGGCCATCGTTCGCTCCAGAAGTTGTGCCGTTCGACTTGACGAACAGCCTCGCCATTTCGTTCACTCTAGTGGACGAGCGTTCGCCATCGCGAACACCAGCAAGGGACGTGGCCGCATGAGCGTGCAGCAGGACACGGAGACGCAGGCGCACCGCAGGTCGGCCGACACCAGAGCGGTCGTCCGTGACTCGCTCGGCATCGGCCTCACCGTCGGAGCCTCCGGCCTGGCCTTCGGTGTCGCCGGGAGCGCCGCCCACCTCAGCGTGTGGCAGACCTGCGCACTGAGCCTGCTGGTGTTCACCGGCGCCTCGCAGTTCGCCCTGGTCAGCGCACTCGCCGCCGGCGCGGCCCTGCCGGCGGCCGTCCTCGGCGCGCTGTTCCTGGGCGCCCGCAACGCGTTCTACGGGCTGCGCCTCGGGCCCCGGCTCGACTTCCCCCGGCTGCTGCGCCCGCTCGCCGCGCACTTCATGATCGACGAGACCGCCGCCGTCGCCCTCACCCGGGCCGACCGCCGCACCGCCCGGCTCGGCTACGCCGTCACCGCGGCGAGCCTCTTCGCGACCTGGAACCTCTGCACCCTGGCCGGCGCCCTCGGGGCCGACGCCCTCGGCGACCCGGCCGCGTACGGGCTGGACGCGGCCGGGCCCGCGGTGTTCCTGGCACTGCTCGCCCCGCGCCTGCGGGAGGGGCCGACCGAACTGAAGGTGGCCGGTGCCGGCGCCGTGCTGGCCCTGGCCGCCACCGTCGCGCTGCCGACCGGCGTGCCGGTGCTGCTCTCCATCGCCGCCGTACCGCTGGTGCTGGCCGCCACCCGCCGCAAGGAGGACGCCCGATGACCGTCTGGACCGCCATCGGCGCCACCGCCCTGGGCTGCTACCTGCTCAAGCTGCTCGGCCTCAGCATCCCGGCCGGCCTGCTGGAGCGCCCCGGCGTGCGGCGCTACGCGGCGCTCATCCCGGTCGCCCTGCTGGCCGCCCTGACCGCCCTGCAGACCTTCGGCCACGGCGGCGGGCTCACACTGGACGCCCGCGCCCTCGGCCTGGCCGCAGCCGGGCTCGCGGTCTGGCGCCGGGCGCCGTTCCTGCTGGTCGTCGCCATCGCGGTGGTGGTCACCGCGCTGGCCCGACTGGCGGGCTGAGCCGGTCCGGTGCGGATGCGGCGGCGGTGTCCGCAGGCCGGACGGCCGCCGGGACCAGGGCGGCGGCCAACAGCGGGAAGCCGATCGTCAGACCGTACGTCAGGCCGAAGCCGCCGGCCCCGATGACGTGCGCGGCCAGCGGCGGTACGCAGACCGCCACCGCGTTCTGCACGGTGGTGTGCACCCCCAGCGCCCGGCCCGCCCAGCCGGTACCCGCGTACTCGGCGACGGCCGTGAAGGACAGGCCGTTGGTGCTGACCGTCACCACCCCGGCGACCGCCAGGGCCACCGTCGCCGCGCGCGAGCCGGTCAGCACACTGACCGTCAGCGCTGCCAGCACGGCGGCGGTGACCAGGGCGAGGACGCGCATCGGGCCCGTCCGACTGCCGGCCAGGTCCGACCAGCGGCCGGAGGCGAGCCGGGCGCCGGCCCCGCCGACCTGGACGCAGGCCAGCAGCACCCCGGCCGCCGCCGGCTCCCAGCCCCGCTCGTCCACCAGCAGCACCAGCGCGAACGTCCCCACCGCGAACTGCGGCACCACCAGCAGCGTTGCCGTCGCGTGCAGCCGCCACAACACCGGTGTCCGGTACGGCGAACCGGACACCGGTGCGGTCGTGCCCGCCGCCCGCGCGGGGTCGCGCACGGCGACCGCCACCAGGGCGGCCGCCGCCAGACTCAGCACGCCGAGCACGGCGAGGGCGGTGCCCCGGCCGTGGGCGGCCGTCCGGGGCAGCAGGACGGCGGCGACCGCGATGCCCAGCGGCAGCGCGGTCTGCCGCAGGCCCATCGCCAACCCCCGTTCGCGGGCCGGGAACCAGCCCAGGACGAGCCGCCCGCTGGAGGCGTGCGCCGAGGCGCCGGCCGCGCCCGCCAGCACGAAGCAGGCGCCCAGCGCGAGCGTCCCGTGCACCGTCGTCGCGAGCAGCAGCACCACCCCGGCCAGCCCCAGGCCGCTCGCCAGCACCCACCGCTCGCCCCAGCGGTCGGCCGCCGCGCCCCAGGCGGCGAGGGTCAGCACCAGCCCGGCGGTCGGACAGGCCGCCAGCATCCCGGCCCCGCTCAGCGACAGCCCCTCGTCCCGCAGCGCCGGGATCAGGTACGGCAGCCCGAACTGGAACGCGCACCCGGCCGTCACCGCCAGCATCCCCACCGCGAGTACCAGCCACCGCCGCCCGTCGGCCGCCTCGGCCCCGCCGTCCGCCACGCTCATCGCACCCCTCCGGTCCGCACGCCGTGCCCCCGGACACCCAACCGGAGTCCGGCGGCCCGTGGGGCGGCCGTCCGCCGGGCGGGACGGTCAGCCGGAGGCGCTGTCCGAGCGGAAGTCGCGTGCGGTCTGCCGGTGCGCACTGCGCGGGGCGCTCGGGTCGGACGACGGGTCAGCCGGAGGCGGCGTCCCGGAGGAAGGACGCGTGCGGTGTGCCGGGGGCGAGTTCGCGGGCCGCCAGCCAGGCGGCGGCCATCGCGGTGTCACCGGCCGGCCGGACGGGCAGGTGCGCACCGCGCAGGGCGGCGGTCAGCGCCTCGTGCACCGGGCCGGGGGAGGCGGCGACGGACCCGGCCAGCACCACCGGCCCCGGCGGGACGCCGGGCGTCGGCAGGGCCGAGTGCACGAGTGCCGCGAGGTGCGCAGCCGCCCGGGAGACGATCCGCGCCGCGGCCGGCTCACCGGCCTCGGCGGCGCGGCCGACCAGCGGGGCGAGGGTGGCCGGCGCGGTCGACGGTGCGTCGTGGACCGCCCGCAACAGGCCCGCGACCGCCTCGGCCGGGGAGCCCGTCGAGGCTCCCAACTCGGCGAGCACGGCGGCCGACAGGCCGCTCGGCCGGCCGCTCTCCAGGGCGTCCAGGGTGTGCCGGGCGGCCTCCAGGCCGAGCCAGAACCCGGAGCCCTCGTCGCCGAGCAGCCACCCCCGGCCGCCGCGCACGGCGGTCGCCCGGTGCTGCTCGACCCGGCAGGCGACGGCGCCGGTACCGGCGATCAGCACCACGCCGTCGGGCTCGCCCGTCCCGGCCGCGAAGGCCACCTCCGCGTCCGGCCGCAGCACCAGCCGCAGGGTGGCGGGGGCGGCCCGGCCGGCTGCCTCGCGGCACTGCGCGGTGAAGGCCGCCCGGGCCGCGCCGGTGGCGAACCGGCGGTACCCGGCCAGGCCGATCACGCCCACCGCGACCCGCGCCGGGTCGTACCCGCCGACCGCTTCCCGGACGGCGGCGCCGATCCGCTCGGCCGCCCGCGTACTGCCCTGCGCCTGCGGATTGCCGCCGCCGGCCCGGGCGGCGCCGAGACGCCGGCCCGTCAGGTCGGTCAGCGCGGCCCGGATGCCGGTGCCGCCCACGTCCAGGCCGAGCACCAGCGGGGCGTCACTCCCGGACACCGGCGTGCTCCTCGTCCCCGTCCGCCCCCGGGTGGACGCCGAGTTCGGCCAGCAACCGGGCCCGCAGCCGCCGGAACGCGGGGCTGTCCCGGTCCGTGGCCGGGTCGAGGGTGCGGTCGATGGTGAGGTCGAGGGAGAACCGGCCCCGGGTGAGCACCAGCACGCGGTCGGCGAGCAGCAGTGCTTCGTCCACGTCGTGGGTGACCAGCAGGACGGCCGGGCGGTGCCGCTCGCACAGCCGCCGCAGCAGCACGTGCATGCGGATCCGGGTCAGTGCGTCGAGCGCGCCGAACGGCTCGTCCAGCAGGAGCAGTGCGGGTTCCCGGACCAGTGCCCGGGCGAGTGCGGCGCGCTGCGCCTCGCCGCCGGACAGGGTGGCGGGCCAGGAGTTCTCCTTCGCGGCGAGGCCGACCTCGGCGAGCGCCTCGCGGCCGAGCCGGCGCCGCTCGGCGCGGCCGCCGCCGAGCCCGAGCGTCACGTTGTCGAGCGTGCGGGCCCAGGGCAGCAGCCGGGCGTCCTGGAACACCACGGCCCGCCGCTCGGGGACGTCCACCGTGCCGGTGCCTCCGGCGTCGTGGTCGAGGCGGGCGACGGCGCGCAGCAGCGTGGACTTGCCGGAGCCGCTGTGTCCGAGCAGGGCGACGAACTCGCCGGGCGCGATGTCGAGGTCCACCGCGTCCAGCACCGCCCGGTCGTCGAAGACCCGGGTGAGGCCGCCGACCCGGACGGCAGGAGCGGCGGGGGCGGTTGCCGTGGGGGCGCCGGGTGCGGCGGTGGTCAGGCGAGGGTGCGGCGCCATGAGAGGACGCGTCCTTCCAGCAGGCGGACGAGGGTGTCGGAGAGCAGGCCGAGCAGGCCGTAGACGACCAGGCCGACGACGATCACGTCGGTGCGGCCGAAGGTGCGGGCCTCGGTCATCAGGTAGCCGATCCCGCTGTCCGCGTTGATCTGCTCGCTGACCACCAGGACCAGCCAGGAGATCGTGACGGACATCCGCAGACCGGTGAAGAAGCCGGGGGCGGCGCCGGGCAGCGCGATCCGGGTCAGGTACGACCAGCGGCCCAGCCGGACGGTCTGCGCCAGCTCCGCCCACTGGGCGTCCAGGCCGGTGAGGGCGGCGTGGGTGTTGAGGTAGACCGGGAAGAAGGTGCCCAGCGCGACCAGGATGATCTTCACCTGCTCGCCGATGCCGAACCAGAGGATCGCCAGCGGTACGAGCGCCAGGATCGGCAGCGCCCGCAGCAGCTGCACCGTGCCGTCCAGCAGTGCCTCGCCGGTCCGGCTGAGGCCGGCCGCGAGCGCGAGCAGCAGGCCCGCGCCCACCCCGAAGGCCAGCCCGGCGGACGCCCGGCGCAGCGAGACGAGCAGGTGGTGCTGGAGTTCGCCGTCGGCCAGCAGGTGCCAGCCGGTGGCGGCGACCTCCCCGGGCGGGGCGAGGGTCTGCGGGTCGAGCGCGCCGGCGGAGGCGGCGAGCTGCCAGACGCCGAGCACCAGCAGCGGGCCGAGGGCCCGCGCGAACGGCACCCGGCGGGCCCGCTGCCCGACCGGTCGCCGGGCCCTGGCCTTGGCCGAAGGTCGGTCAGGGGCAATGGTCGAGGTCATCAAATGTCCTTGGCTTCATGGGATTCGGGGGCGGGGCCGAGATCGGCGTCGGGGCTGTGCCCGGAGCCGGGGCCGGAGCCGGGGCTGTGCTCCGGGCCGGTGAGCCGGCGGACGGCCGCCCAGGGCAGCCCGCCGGCCGCCCGCAGCGCCGCCCTGGCCTCCTCGGTGCCGGCGCCCGTGGTCAGGGCCACCAGCGCGGTCGCCGTCTCACCGCCGCTCGCGCGCAGCGCCCGCCCGGCGTCGTCGGCGCTCACCCCGCAGGCCTCCACCAGCGTGCGGACGGCCCGCCGGTGCAGCTTCTCGTTGCAGGCCGACGCGGCGACCATCAGGTTCGACCAGGTGCGCCCGCTGCGCACCATCAGGGCGGTGGAGAACATGTTGAGCGCGAGCTTCTGCGCGGTGCCGGCCTTCATCCGGGTCGAGCCGGTGACCACCTCGGGCCCGGTGTCCAGGGCGATGTGCAGGTCGGCACGGCCCGCCAGCGGGGCGGCCGGGTCGCCGGAGACCAGCGCGGTGACGGCGCCCGCCGCCCGGGCCCGGGCGAGGGCCGCACCCACGTACGGCGTCCGGCCGCTCGCGGTGATCCCGATCGCCAGGTCCCCGGCGCGGACGTCGGCGGCGTCGGCGCCGTCCGCGCGGTCCTCCGCCGCCTCGTCGGCCGCCCGGCCGGCCCGCTCACCGCCGGCCAGGTGCGGACAGACCGTCTCCGGCCCGGCCCCGTACGTCGGCAGCAGCTCCACCGCGTCGGCGAGGGCGGCCCGGCCGGAGGCGCCGGCCCCGAAGTAGTGGATCCGCCCGCCCCCGGCGAGGGCGGCGAGCCCGGCCTCCACCAGCGCCTCGATCCCGGGCAGCGCGGCGGCCACCGCGCCGGGCACGGTCGCGTCCTCGCGGTTGATCAGGGCCAGCAGTTCGGCGGTGCCGAGCCGGTCGATTCCCGCGCTGGCCGGATTGCGCCGCTCGGACGGCGGCAGCGCGCCGGCGGGGTCGTCCGAGGCATGGTCCGCCGGGCGGTCCACGGGGGCGCCCACCGGCTCGTCCGCCGGCTCGGGGGTTCGGTTCACAGGTGTTCCTTCGGGGTGTGCGGGCGGGGCCCGGCGGCGGGGGTCAGCCGCCGCCGTGGAGGTTCAGCCGCCGTAGAGGTTCAGGCTCCACAGTGAGTACCCGTACGAGGTGCCGCGAGCGCTGCCCAGCAGCCGCACGTACCGGGCACTCCCGGTGAGCGGGCCGATCAGCTCGACGCCGCCGGCCCCGGTGGTGGTCGAGTGGAGGGTCGTCCAGGTGCTGCCGTCGGTGGAGCCCTGGAGGCTGTAGGCCGTGCCGTACGCGGTCTCCCAGACCAGCCGGGCGCCGGTCAGCGACCGGACGGCGCCGAGATCCAGGCTCAGCCACTGCGCGTCCGAGTACTGGCTGCCCCAGCGGGTCGTCGGGTCGCCGTCCACGGTCATCGGGGCCTCGCGCCCGGCGACGTTCACGGAGGAGGCGGTGGCGGTGGCGCCGCGGGCGAGGTCGGTCCGGCGGTCCGCGCCGGAGCCCGTCCAGTCCAGGAACGCGCGGGTCTGCGCCAGCCAGCCCTGGCCGGCGGCCGCCGCCTGGCAGGCCGGGTCGCAGACGGTGGTGTTGGAGCCGCCCCAGACCACCGCGCCGCCGAGCCCGAGGTCGTGCAGGGTGGCGAGCTGGTAGGACCACTGGGCGGCCGGGACGAAGCCCAGCGAGAGCGAGTCGGGCGACGAACCCTGGTGGTACTGCGGCCAGATGTACGGGTACACCGGGACTCCGGTTGCGATCGCCGCGGCGGTGGCCAGGTTGCCGGTGAGGGTGGTGCTCCAGGTCGTCTCGTTCGCCGAGAACGTGTAGGCGGAGGGGAAGAAGGCGGCGGGCCCGTCCTGCTGGATCAGCTGCTGGTACAGCGGGCGATACGCGGCGGAGGTGTTGCCGAGCAGCCCGTACCAGCCGATCGTCTGGCCCGGGGCGGCCACCTTCCGTGCCCAGGACTGGAGTTGGGAGAGCCGGGCCAGGTGGTCGGCGGCGTTGGCGGCCGTCCCGTTGAGGTAGAGGCTCTCGCAGTCGAGCACCAGTGGCGCGGACGGGTCGACGTTCGCCGCCGACACGATCGCCTCCCACTGCGCCTCGCCGGGCAGGGCGCCGCCCGCGACCAGCGGCGTGCAGGTGTAGTTGGGCACCAGGTTGGAGCGCACGGCGCCGTGGCCGACGCCCGCCGGGGCCGAGGTGTACGCGGTGTTGTCGTAGAGCGTGAAGCCGGTCGCGGAGCCGGCGGTGGCTGCTGCGGAGACCGCGGTGGCGGCGCCGGCCGGCAGGCCGACGGCCGCCGGGGCGCCGACGGCGAAGCAGACGATCAGCCCGGCCAGGGCGGTGCGGAGACGGGACACGGAGGACTCCTTCGGGAGCGGGCGGGCAGGGCGGAGCACGCCGTCGCGGGCAACGGCCCGCGGCGGCGTCATCGGACGGGAAGGTCAGGGGCGGCTGCCCCCGGGGGCGCGCAGGGTGCGGGAGCGGACGGCCTCGTGGGCGCGCTCCAGGTCCTCCAGGGTCTGCTGGTGCGAGCGCTGGGCGAGCGCGACGTACAGACAGTCCACGACGGTGAGCTGGGCCGTCCGGGAGGCTGTGCCGCCACTGCGGAAGGTGGTCTCCCGGGCGGAGGTGACCAGCACGATGTCGGCCTGCCCGGCGGCCGGCGAGGCCGGGTTGCTGGTGACGGCGGCCGTGACCGCGCCCGCCGCCCGGGCCTGCGCCAGGAAGTCCACCACCTCGCGGGCCCGGCCGGAGTGACTGACCACCAGGGCGAGATCGCCCGGCCGGAGCAGCGCGGCGCTCATCAGCGCCGCGTGCACGTCCGTCCAGACGGTGGCCCAGTGGCCGAGACGCAGCAGTTTGTGCGCGGCGTCCTGCGCGGCCAGGGCGCTGGAGCCCAGGCCGAACAGTTCCGTCCGGCGGGCCGCGCCGACCGCGTCGGCCAGCGCCGCCAGCGCCGTCAGGTCCAGGTGGGCGGCGGTCTCCTCGGCGGCCCGGGCGTCCGAGTAGCCGACCTTCCGGACGAGCTGTTCGAGGGTGTCGTCCGGGCCGATGTCACCGCCGAGCGCGAGGTCGGCCCGGCTGTCGGCGCGCAGCCGTTCGGCCTCGGCCGCCAGGCCCAGGCGCAGTTGGGCGTACCCGCGCAGGTCCAGCGAGCGGCAGAACCGGTGGACGGTGGTCTCGGAGGTGTCCGCGGCCTGGGCCAGCGCCGTGATGGTGCACTCGGCGGCGGCGCCCGGGTCGCGCAGCACCAGGTCGGCGATGGTGCGTTCGGCCCGCGGCAGACTGTCGCGCCGCGTGCGGATCCGCATCAGCAGGTCGTCACCCATGGTGGTCCTCCTTCTCCGGCTCCGCCGCGACCGGGTCGGCGAACTGCCGCCGGGTCAGACGGAGCAGTTCCTCGTCCAGGCCCTCGCCGGGGAAGAGGCAGCACTCGCCCCGCCCGGCGCGCAGGCTACCGCGCAGCGCGGCCGCGTACTGCGCGGCGCCGACCGGCGGCCCCCAGTCCGCGCCGCGCGCGTGCACCGGGTCGGACGTCACCTGGACCATCGGGACGACCGGCCGGCCGGTGTGCTCCCGGGCCTCGGCGGCGGCCTCGGCGGGGAAGCCGGGCGGGCGGTGCAGGATCGCGTGGTAGCTCATCACCAGCAGTGCGTCGAAGAGCCGGCCCAGGGCCGCGGTGTCCTGGCCGAGCAGCGCCCGGCGCTGCTCCTCGGGCGCGGGCACCAGGAAGGCGCCGAGCCACAGGCCGGGGCGGACGGCCCGGACGGCGGCGGTGACGGCCGCCGCCGCCCCGGTGATGACGGCCGCGCGGTAGTCGTGCCACTCGGGCCGGTGGTGGTCGTCGATCCAGCGGGCGGCGGCCGGTGCGTCGCCGCGGTCGGGCAGCCGCAGGCCGGTGTGCTGCTCGAAGCCGGCCAGGGTGAGCGGGTCGTAGGAGCCGGCCCGGGGCAGTGCCCCGGGGCGCAGCTCCAGCTCCCAGTGCAGCGGCCAGCGCAGGAAGTCGAGGGCCAGCCCGTCGAGGTCGGGCGAGGCGGCCAGTTCGGCGCAGTGCCGTACGAGGGCCCGGTTGTGGGCGTGGTGGGTGGGGATCAGCCCGTCGTACCACTCCATCCGCCGCCAGGTACGGCCCTCGTCGTCCACCGGGCGCAACTCGTCGGCGTACCGGGCCGACGGCCCGTCACCGGCGCGGAAGCACGGGACGCTGCCGACGACCCGCAGCCCGGCGGCGCGGGCGGCGGCGGCGAAGCCGGGCGTGACGGCGGCCGCCTTGGTGACGACGGTGTCGAGACCGGCGTCGGCGAGCGCGCCGAGCCACTGCGGGCTCCGGCCGGCCGGGTCGAGCAGATAGGCCGCTCGCATGGTGCTCACCTCCTGGGGTCGAGGGTGAGCCTAGAGTGCGCGGATCGGACTTGGAAAGAAAGTTCCGAACATTTCACGCGGTTGCAACAAAGCCGTGAATGCTCCTCAAAACACCTTCTGAACTGGGGTTTTACTTCCCTTGACGATTGCGGTGACCGGTTGACACCGGTGCGCCGGTGGGATGAATCTTGCCGCCACACCGTAAGTAATTTACCAACCAGCTCAGAACGAGGAGCCCCCGTGCCCGCCGCCGGACCCCGCCCCGCCCGCCTCGCCGCCGCCCTCGCCGTCCTCGCACTCGCCGCCCCCGTGCTGACCGCCTGCGGCAGCACGGGGGCAGCGGGGGACGCGGCCCCCGCGAGTGCGGCGACGGCTGCGCTGCCCACCGCCGTACCCGCCGGCACCGAGCTGCGGGTCGGCGACCAGAACGACCTGCTGCAGACCCTGCTGAGCGCCTCCGGCCAGGACAAGGACCTGCCGTACAAGCTGACCTACGGCAAGTTCCAGGGCGGCCCGGCCATCCTGGAGGCCTTCCGCGGCGGCTCGCTCGACGTCGGCATCGTCGCCGAGACCCCGGCGATCTTCGCGCAGGCCGCCAAGCAGGACGTCAAGGTGGTCGGCGTCGTCCAGTCCAGCAAGGACGCCGTCCACCTCGTCACCTCGCCCGGCAGCACCGCCCAGAAGGTCGCCGACCTGAAGGGCAAGAAGATCGCCTACACCCAGGGCACCACCTTCCAGCCCGCCCTGCTGAAGGCCCTGAAGAACGCCGGGCTCACCCCGGCCGACGTCACCCTGGTCAACCTCACCCCGCTGGACACCCCCGCCGCGCTCGCCTCCGGCCAGGTCGACGCCGGAGTGGTGACCGAACCGCTCGGCACCAAGTACCTGGTCGCCAACAAGGACAAGGGCGCGCACGAGCTGGCCGACGACAAGGGCCTCAACAGCGGCCTGCAGTTCCTGGTCGCCCCTGGCGCCGCGCTGCGCGACGAGGCCCGCACCGCCGCGCTGCGCGACCTGTCGGCCCGCTTCACCAGGGCCGAACTCTGGCTGGCCGGGCACCAGCAGGAGTGGGTGCAGGCCTACTTCGTCGGCGTCCAGAAGCTGCCCCAGGAGGTCGGCGAGGCGGTGGTCGCCAACAACGGCAAGCCCACCGTCCCCGACTACGCCACCGCCGTCGCCCAGCAGCAGCAGGTCGCCGACCTGCTCGCCGAGGCGCACGCGATCCCCGAGAAGCTGGACGTCTCGGCCGAGTTCGACACCCGCTTCGACGCCGTCCAGCAGGCCGCGAGGAACGCGGGCTGACGGGCGGCCGGCCGCTACGCCCCTTCGCCCTCGACGAGGCGGGCCGGGAAGCCGCCGGTGGCGAGCGGGCCCCAGCGGCGCGGGGTGATCCGGATCAGGGACTTGCCCTGCTTGAGCATCGCCGCGCGGTACTCGTCCCAGTCGGGGTGCTCGCCGGCGATGTTGCGGTAGTACTCGACCAGCGGTTCGAGGGCCTCGGGGAGGTCGACGACCTCCGCGTCCCCGTCGATCTGCACCCACGGGCCGTTCCAGTCGTCGGACAGGACGACGATGCTCACCGCCGTGTCCCGGCGGGCGTTGCGGACTTTGGCGCGCTCCGGGTAGGTCGACACGACGATGCGGCCCGAATCGTCGACGCCGCAGGTCAGCGGGGAGGCCTGCGGAGCGCCGTCGGTGCGGCGGGTGATCAGGATCGCGCGGTGGCGGGGGCGGACGAAGTCCAGCAACCCGGCCAGTTCCACAGGGGTGTTCGAGGCGATGGAGGGGCTCATGGGGCCCAGCCTAGGCCGCGCCGGCCGCCACCGGCCCCCGACGTGACGGCGTCCGCCGCAGAGGCCGGCCGGACGGGTGTGCGGACCCTGTC